>CAYPWB010000001.1:0-24300 GCA_964414315.1 uncultured Planctomycetaceae bacterium
GGCCGGCCCCTCGGCGCCGGAGAGCATGCTCGCGGCGGTTTGCAGGAAAGGCTCCGTCCGCGGTGCCGCGGCCGCCGCGCACTCCGGCGCCGCCTCGGCTTGGGCAAAGACCGGTTCGACCTCCGGCGGTTCGGAATCGAGGTACACGCCCGCGCTGGGCTCGTCGTACTCCAATTCGTCGCGCGGGAACTCCAGCAGGAAGTGGCTGGGAATGGTCATGCGGCGCCGGCCGCGGAAGTCGCGGTATTGGGCCATGCTCAGTTGAAGTTGCTCCTGCGCGCGGGTAACGCCGACGAACAACAGGCGCCGTTCTTCCTCCAAGTGGTCCGGGTTGTCGCGGTTCCGCTCGTGCGGAATGAGCCCCTCTTCGACGGCCGCGACGAACACTACGGGAAACTCGAGGCCCTTGGCGGCGTGCAACGTCATGAGCGTCACGCGGTCGGCCGACTGTTCCCAGTCGTCGGTGTCGCTCACGAGGCTCGTCTCTTCCAGGAACGCTTCGAGCGGGCCCGTGCCGCCGTGCCGTTCGTCGAACTCGCGGGCGACGGTAAGCAACTCCTCGATGTTGGCCAGGCGGTCTTCATCGTCGGAACTTCCCGACTGCTCAAGGTACTCGCGATAGCCGCTTTCCGCCACGACGGTGCCCAGCAACTCCTCCATGGGCGCGCCGACCAAGGCGACCAGCCGATCGGCCAGTTTCACGAAGCGGAGCACCTTCGACGCGGCCGCCGGCTTGATCGTGCCGACGTTCTTGACGTCGCGGGCCGCCTCCAGAAGCGAGATGCCGCGCGCCGCAGCGTGGGCGGTCAGCCGGCGGAGGGTGGTGGGGCCGATCCCGCGCGGCGGCGTGTTGATGATGCGCAGCAGGGCGATTTCGTTGCGTGGGTTGGCGGCCAGGTGCACGTACGCCAGGGTGTCCTTGATTTCGCGGCGCTGGAAGAACTCGACGCCGTGGACAAGCTGAAACGGAATGCCCTCCTCGCGCAGCGCAAACTCGAACGCCCGGCTCAACGCATTGACGCGGTAGAAAACGGCGAAATCGCGCGCTCGCCGCCGGCCCGCGCGAATCTCGCCGGCAATCGTCGCGGCGACCGCGTGGGCCTCGTCCTGCTGCGTGGTGAACTTCGCCACGCGCACCGGCCGGCCAATGCCGTTCTCGGTGAACAGAGCCTTCTCCTTCCGCTTCACGTTGTGCGAGATCAACTGGGCCGCCACGGCCAGGATGCGCTGCGTGCTGCGATAATTCTGCTCCAGGCGGACCACCTTCGCGTCGGGAAAGTCGCGGTCGAACTCCAGGATGTTCCCCAGGTTCGCGCCCCGCCAGCCGTAGATCGACTGATCCGGATCGCCGGTGACGGCCAGGTTCGGTTGGTCGATCGACAAGGCCCGAACGATGGCGTACTGCGGCAGGTTGGTGTCCTGGTATTCGTCGACGAGCACAAAACCGTAGCGTTCGTCGAGGCTCCGGCGGACCTCCGGGCTTTCGCGCAGCAGCTCGGCCACGTGGAGGAGCAAATCGTCGAAGTCGACCGCGTTCGCCCCGGTCAGCAGGGATTGATAGGCCGGATAGATTTTCCCGACGGCGGCGTCCAACTCGTCGCCTTGCCGCGGTCGGTAGCGTTCGACCGTCATCAGGTGATTCTTCGCCCAACTAATGGCGTTGCGAAGGGCGTCGGGCGTGAACCGGACCGGCTCGCCGTGCCATTGCTCCAAAACCCGACGCATGGCCTGATTGCTGTCGGCCGTGTCGAAGATGGTGAAGTTCTCATCGAGACCGACCAGCGGCGCGTACTGACGCAGAAGCCGCGCGCAGAATCGATGGAACGTGCTCACCCACACACGTTGGCCCGGCGCCAAACGGGCGACGCGTGCCTGCATTTCCTCGGCGGCCTTATTCGTGAAGGTGAGCGCCAGGATGCTGTGCCGCGGCACCCCCTGCTGGAGCAGCCACGCAATGCGATGGGTGACCACCCGCGTTTTGCCGCTACCGGGCCCCGCCAGGACTAGCATAGGGCCCTCCGCATGAGTGACCGCGTCGCGTTGTGCCGGCGTCAGATCGTCGAGAAGCAGGTTCACCGAGGGCCCTCCGTGGATTGGCAGCGCGTCCGGGACGGCATTCTACGGCATCTACCATGCCGAATGAAGGGAACCCGCCTATGGTACCGTTTCCAGGAGAGTATCACCTCGAAACGCAGCCCGGCTCCAGCGGCATTTTGCGGTAGTCGTCGCCGCGGGGAGTGGCCTGATCGAAATTGGGCGTCACGTCGGCGTCGACGTTGCCCAGCGCCCAGGCCATGCCGGCGAAGGCGATTTGCTGAAAGCGCGGGTCCAGCCATACGTCTTCGCGGTGCCCAAGCGACGTGTAGACTCCTGACGGAGGCGAGGGTGAGATGACGGCAAGCCGGATGCTTGCGTCTGAATTGCGAGGGTGCAGGGGTTTCTCTTCGCTCGTTCGGCGGTTAAACTGAGCCTGAGTAGGAGTAGACGGTTCGCCGGGAGAGTATCCCGTCCGCACGGCAGCGACGGCTGGGCGGCTCGGTGAGTTGCCTAGTGCCCGCGAACGTACGGCTTTCCATTTGTTTCCAAAAGCCTGCTGTGTGCCGACTGGCTCAAGAAGGTCCCGGTAGCTCCTCAGACGAACGCATACCACGAGCGAGCTTCACCCAATACCATGTCCGATCGGCTGCCCCCCGGCCTGTTTCCGCTCCCTCTGAGCACGTGGGAACTGTACATGCTGCTCGACGATCGGCCGGAGTATCCGATGACCTCAGTGATCGACGTGTCGGTGAGTGGGGTGCTGAACGAAGATGTGTTCCGGTCGGCGTTGGCCGACGTACTCGAGCGTCATCCCCTTCTGGGTTGCCTGATCGAGCAGCGCCGCTTGGGCATGCCGAGATGGATTCCGGCACCGGAGCTTGAGCCAATGCTCGATTGGGGACCGGCCGGCGCGCCCTTGCTTTGCCCCCAAGGCATGGCGATCGATCTGCGCCGCGAATTGGGATGGCGTGTTTGGGTCCGCCAGGGTGAGCAGGAAGGCACCGTGACGATTCAACTCCACCACAGCGTGTGCGACGGGGTGGCGATCCTTGAGGTCATCGGCGATTTGCTGGCGGCCTATGGGCTGCGCGGGGCCGAAGGCAACCGGAGGCCGCAATTGGCACCACTCGATCCGCCGAAGCTCCGGCTGCGCGACCGATTCGACCGCAGTCCTCCGCCCACGGAAACTCCTTGGCGCGATCTCTGGGAGCGGTACCGAGACTCGCTCGACTGGTTCCTGTTCACGCCCAAGCCGCTTCTGCCCCCTGCCCAGCGGCCTGCGCCGCCGGCCCATCCGCCGGAACTGCACGGCAACCACGTCAATGTGATCTGCAAAACGGAATGGAAGGCGCTGCGCCGATTGGCCAACCGGCGGAACATTTCGCCCAACGAACTCCTGCTGCGTGATCTGCTGCTCACTTTAGTCCAGTGGAACCAGCGGCAGACATCCAACTGGCGGGGACGGCTGGGCATTACCATTCCCGTGAACTTGCGCAATCTGGAGCACGAGGGAATGCCTGCGGCCAACCTCGTAAGCCACGCATTCTTCACGCGGCACAGCGTGGCCTGTCGCGACCCGCAGCAATTGCTCGCTGCGGTCCAAGCGAAAATGGAAAAGATTGTGCGTCAGAAGCGCGGGCTGTGGTTCCTTGACGGTATTTCGGTCCTTCGCGCCGTGCCGCCGCTGAAGCCGCTGCTCGAACTGGGCCGGTGCTTCTCAACGGCGGTGCTGACGAACCTGGGCAACCCCGCACGGCGTTTCACGGCGAAGTTCCCCTACAAGTCGGGCCGGGCGATAGCTGGCAACCTGCAACTGCTGAGCATTGTAGGTGCTCCTCCCGTGCGACCGAAGACTCGGGCTGTTTTCGGCGTCACCTTGTGCGGAGGAAACCTGATGATTGCCAGCCGTTGCGACCCATTTCTCTTCAACTCGGACGCCGCGGCAGAGCTTGCCGCCCTGTTTTGCGAACAAATCGGCGCGACGGTCGCCGCAGCACCATCCGGCTAAGGTGCCGATGGACCTTCGCGTTCAGTACGATTCGCACGTTCTCAGCGCCGACGAGGGCCGCAACCTGCTTGACGAGTTCGTCGAACGGATTCGCGAATCGGTCGCGGGCGGATGAAATTGTTGGGGATCAGCCGACTCAAATGGGGCCCCGCAGAGGGGTGTGCCTCCCTCCCGGCAAGGCACTTGTGGGAATTTGTGCTGCCGATCGACGACCAAGGCCCCCTTGATACCCCGGAGTCCGATGATCACAATAGAGCCTTGATACTTCGGAGCCCGATGATCACAATATAGTTTGCTCCCGTGGCACCGGATCGCCGTTATCCCACCGCGCGACACTTGAGCGTTGCGCGCCAGACCCGCCAAGGAAGTGGATCCTTCAATTTGGCCAGTTGGCCTTTGGAAGAGGGAGCCCCCAGCCCAAAACAGATCGGCTGCCGCTGACGGCATTGCCGGAAGGGCCGGGCTCGCCACCGAACCGTCGTTCCATGCACCGATGTCGGGCCCACCTATGACGCCCCATAGACACTTGCACGTGGTTGCGTGCCTTCTCGCTTGCGATAACGATTCCTCGAGTCGTCCGGCACAGCAACCAAGCCAACGATGAGGCTTCCTGAATGATCACTATTTTGTTGTGGACCATTGGCTTGGCGACCATCGTGGCTTCGCTGGGAATCCTGGCCTCCTGGGTGTTGTACGCGCCCGTGGTTGCCAAGGCGTTTGCCGAAATGCCTTGGCTTCCCAGCCCGACGGCAACGATTACGCTGGACGATTATCCGGAAGGCGTCTTCGAAGCCGAGGACGTTCGATTTTGCGCGGAAGACGGTGCGCACCTAATGGGCACTTACCTGCCGGCAAGCGCGCCGGATCGTCGCGGGGTAGTCATCTTCTGCCACGAGTTGCGCGGCAACAGGATGACCGCACTGGCCTTCACGTCCGGCTTACGAGCCGAAGGATTCGATATTCTCGCGTTCGACTTCCGCGACCATGGCGACAGCGCCACCCCTTCGAAGCGCCGACTTATTCCATGGGCGACCTCGCGAGAGGCAGCCGACGTCGAAGCTGCCATCGATTACTGTTGCCGACGCGACAGCGCGCTCGCCGGTCAAATCGTCCTTTTTGGCCTGAGTCGTGGAGCCTCCGCCGCCATGTGCGTGGCAGCCACTGATTCGCGCGTCCGAGCGGCCGTTCTGGACAGTGTTGTCTTTACCGAACGGGTGCAACTGTTCCTGATTCGGCGTTTCATGCACTACCATCTTCCTTATGTACCGCAACTGGCGAACGTACCCGACGTGTTGTTGCTTATGCTCATCTTCTGGGCAAATCGGCTCATTGAACGCGAAGACGGCGCTCGCATTCTGTCCCTCGGACATGCCGCCCGGCAAGTGCGCAAGCCAGTCTTCCTCGTGCACGGAGGACGCGACTCGCTCGTTCCTTTGGAAACCGTCTGCTCACTTCGGAAGCAAATGCGGAATCGGCCGAAGGTGTGGGTGATTTCCAAGGCAAGGCATAATGATACAGTACACGAGGTTGGCGACGAATACAGCCGGCGGATTGCCCGGTTCCTTTCGCGCCATCTGACGCCGCCGGCAGAGCCCGCTATCGTTAGAATGGATGCGGCCCATGCAGAGGCGGCGCGAGCCGACGTTTCCGAACGCGATGCCGCGTCGATTGCCTCCTAAGACGCAAATATTGGGTGCCCCCCCAATCGGCGCATGACGATGGTTCCAATGATCTCTTCCCATCTCCCACTTCCTCTGACTCCGTTCGAGCGGTACATGTTGGCCGACGACCGGCCGGAGACTCCGATGACCTGCATTATGCAGCTACGGTTTGCGGGGGTTCTTGACCGCGATGCATTTTCCGCGTCGTTTCGCGATGCGTTGCAGCAGCATCCGCTGCTTTCCGCCGTGGTCGATCAGTCGAAGCGACGACGCCCGCACTGGATACCGGATTCAGGCTCGGCCTGCGAAATCGAGTGGGTCGATTCGTCATCCGGGGACAAGTCGGCACTGGCCCAACGGATCGACCTCACTGTTCGCCCGGGCCTTCGCTTCCAGGTGCGGACGAGGTCGAATCAGGCGATCGTCACAATGGTGTTCCACCATGCTTGCTGCGATGGAATCGGCGCTGCGCGGTTCCTGGAGGATATGCTGGTGACCTACCATCGCCGTGTCGGCGGCGAATCTCCTCCTACTACACCGACTGCGGCCCATGCGGAGCGGTTGCTACACCGCGGCGGCATCCCGCAGGTCGGAAGATTGCCGGCTCGGCTCAGTCATGAAGTGCGGACGTTCCTCAGGGAGGGGCGCCACTGGCTGCTACACTCGGCCACCCCACTCGGCCTACCGGCTCAAACAGAGGCCGTCAACGAATCCGCCGGCGACTTTGTGAGCATCCCCACCCGCACGTTTGACGAAACAAGCTCTGCACATTTGCGCGGAACCGCACGGCAACGGAAGGTAACGGTCAACGATATGCTTCTCGCGGCACTATTCCTGACCCTCGCCCGATGGAATACGGCCCACATACCGGAGCGTCGCACGCGATGGCTTCGCGTAGCGGTACCCCAGAACCTGCGGGCGGATGCCGACCGATGGATGCCCGCCGCCAACAAGGTAACCATGTGCTTCCTCACCCGCGAATACGGCGCGTGCTACGATCCGTCAGCCCTGCTCCACGGTATCCAGCGCGAAATGGCGGCCGCACGCTATTGGTTTCGCGGCAAAAGCCTGCTGCGGGCCATGCGGCTGCTGCAGGCGGTGCGTGGCTTGGAACGGTACGCGCTGGCGGCTGATCGATGTCTGGCGACCGCCGTGCTCTCAAACATCGGCGACTATGACCGGTGGTTCTGCGGTGTGCTGCCCCGCGACGGAAGCTTTGTTCGCGCCGGCGGTCTTCGGCTGGAAAGCATTGTCGTCATTCCCCCTGTCCGTCCGACTACGCACATTGCGTTTTGCGCTTCAAGTTATGCGGGCGTTCTGAGTATCGGCATGCGGTACAATCGACACCGGTTGGATCGGCAGCGAGCTGACGAGCTGTTGGCCTTGTACGTCTCACAAATTAGGGCATTGATCGGCGAGCATACGAAGGGGACGGTACCATCTTCGCAGCCGTAGTGGCTAGCCGATTGGGCGAATCGCTTTTTGTGCCGCGAAAATCGGTACAGTCCCCTGCGAGCGTTTACGACGGCCCTGCTGCTCTGGGCGCCATCACGAGTGGTACGCTACTTCGCGAAGTAGTCGACCACGAACACCTTTTCCAGGTGCGGCACGAGTAACCGGACGAACGCCTTGTGCGCCGGGTGCGGCAGATACTTGTCGCGGCCCGCCTCGTCCTCGAAAGTCACCAGGAACACGTGCGTGAAGCCTTGGTCGTGGCCTTCGGGACTATTGTTCACCCCCCACTCGAAGTCGACGATGCTGTCGATCTTCTCGGGCAGTGCGGCAAACGCGTCGACAATCTCCTGAACCTTCTCCGGCGCCGTGTCCTCCTTGAACTTGAACACCACCACGTGCCGAAGTTTACCGAGCGATGGATCCTTTTCGGCCTTGGCCGGGCCTTCGGAAGCGCAGACGGGCGATACCAGGTACAGGGCGGCGGCCAGGGCTAGAGTCGTTCGAACGATGCCTCGGGTCATAGGGGTACTCCTTCGCAAGAAAACGGGGCGGAAACGTTGGGAACGCGACTGACGAGTGTACCATGCCCTCGGGCCGGTTTCCACCATGGTTGACAAACGTCCCGTTTCCGGTATCGTGAGGAGACTGGTTGCAGGCACAATCCCCCGGGCCAACCGGCTTTCCCCAAGGAGGTTTAGAACCATGCCGCTCCTCTACCGCGTGAACATGACCGATCTTTCGGTGAGCGCCGAGCCGGCGCCGGCCGAGTACGCCCGCCTGGGCGGCCGGGCCCTGACCGGCGCGCTGGTAGCCGCCGAGGTGCCGCCGGCCTGCCACCCCCTGGCGGCCGAAAACAAGCTGGTCATCGCACCGGGAATTCTGACCGGCACCGGGGCGCCCTGCTCCGGTCGCCTCTCCGTCGGCGCGAAAAGCCCCCTGACCGGCGGAATCAAGGAAAGCAATTCCGGCGGCATGGGCGCCATCGCCCTGAGCATGCTCGGCATCCAGGCCATCGTCATCGAAGGCAAACCGCGCGACGATCGCTGGCACCGCCTCGTGGTGAGCGCCGACGGCCTGCGGATCGAACCGGCCGACGCAGTCGCCGGGCTGGGCAATTACGACGCCGTGGCCAAATTGCGCGACGAGTTCGGCGAAAAGATCGCATGCCTCAGCATCGGGCCGGCGGGCGAAATGGCCTGCGCGGCGGCCAGTGTCGCCGTGACCGACGTCGAAGGCCGGCCCACACGGCACGCCGGACGGGGCGGCATGGGCGCGGTAATGGGATCGAAGCGGGTCAAGGCCGTCGTCGTCGATCCGACCGGCGGACAACGGCCCGCGCCTGCCGACCTCGACCGGTTCAAGGCCGGCGCGAAACTGTTCGCGCAGTCGCTCAAGAAGCATCCGCTCACCAGCCAAACCTTGCCCACCTACGGCACGAACGTGCTGGCCAACGTGATCAACGAGGCGGGCGGCTACCCGACGCGCAACTTTCAGGACGGGCAGTTCGAGGGCACCGAACCCATCAGCGGCGAACGGCAGCACGATGTGATCCTCAAACGCGGCGGAAAAATCGACCATGCATGCCACCGGGGATGCTCGATCCGCTGCTCGCGAATCTACCACGACGAGAACGGCCAATACGTAACCAAAGGTCCCGAGTACGAGACCGTTTGGGCACACGGGGCCAATTGCGGCATCGACGACCTGGACGCCATCGCCCAAATGGACCGCATGGACGACGACCTGGGGCTCGATACGATTGAAACCGGCGCTACCGTGGCCGTGGCCATGGAAGCCGGCATCATCCCGTTCGGCGATGCCCAGGCCGCCCTCGGACTGCTGGGCGAAGTGGCCCGGCGAACGCCCTTGGGGAGGCTTGTCGCCTCCGGCGCCGACGTGTTGGGCAAGGCGTACGGCGTCACCCGCATCCCGACGGTCAAGGGCCAGTCGATGCCGGCGTACGATCCGCGGGCCGTGAAGGGGATGGGCGTCACCTACGCCACTTCGACCATGGGTGCCGACCACACCGCCGGATACGCCGTCACGGCGAACATTTTGGGCGTGGGCGGACGCGTCGACCCGCTGAGCCCGGAGGGCCAAGTCGAGTTGAGCCGGAACCTGCAAATCGCCACGGCGACGATCGACGCCACGGGCCTGTGCCTTTTCGTCGCCTTTGCCGTCTTGGACGACGAGAACGCGCTCACTGCCATCTGCCAGATGCTTTCCGGCATGTACGGCCGCGACTTCACCGGCGACGACTTCCTGGCCCTGGGCAAGGACACGCTGGCCCGCGAACGGCATTTCAATGCCGCCGCCGGCTTCACCACGGCTTCCGACCGGCTGCCCGGCTACTTCCACACCGAGCCGCTTACCCCCCACAATGCCGTGTTCGACGTTCCCGACGCGGAACTCGACCGGGTGTTCGATTTTGTGCCGTGAGATGCCCGGTGGAAAAAGTACGAGTCAATTTGTACGCCTCGCTTCGCCGATACGGTGGGGGGACCCCCTCGATCGAACGGGACATCGCGCCCGGAACGACCATCGAGCAGGTCCTGGCGGAACTGGGAGTTCCCGCAGCAGAAACACGCATCCTTTTCGTCGACCATCGGGTGACGACCCTGAATCATGTTCTTTCGGGGGGAGAACAGGTTGCCGTGTTCCCTGCTATTGGAGGGGGGTAAAGCGATCGGCGCCGGCGAAAACGTGACAGGTACGTTTTGTGCGCAGCACCCGAAGGGCCGTTCCGGCAAAACGCACCTGTCCGCTTTTCGCCAAAGTGCTAACACGCTCGGGCGGCCACTTGCATTGCCGCATGAAATCGCTATACTGATAGGTTTCCGCCGCGAGGGCATCCCGGTCGCGGCGTTCAGGACTCAGCCCCACTTTCTCGAAGAGCCATGCCACGAAAACTTGCCAATCGACCCACGCGCCGCCGATCGAAATCGAAGCCGGTTACGAAGAAGAAGGATCCCATCTTTGTCGACGGGCAGCGCCCGCGGCCGATGTACGTCGACTACAAGGACATCGACCTGCTGAAGAAGCTGACCAACCGGCAAGGAAAAATCATCAGCCGGCGCAAGAGCGGCTGCACCGCGGCCAGCCAGCACGCCGTCACGCAAGCGATCAAGCGAGCCCGGTTCATGGCCCTGTTGCCTTACGTAGGCGAGTAGACGGTCGTTTTTCCCGCGTCGTTCTCGTTCCGGCGACTCTGCGCCGGAACGCGCGGTAGCAGCGTTCTTACGTGCCCGCCCGCCGGCCCTCGGTCATTCAACCGGAACGTCATTGGCGTGCGCGTAGGGTGGCCGGTTAGTGGGTGCGGGGCGGATCGTAGTCGCCGACCAGATCGGCTTGCGCGCCGTCTTGGGGAATGTCGGCTTCCCGGCCCAGCGCCCAGTACACGCTGTTGACCAGCAGCCGCCGCAGGTTCGCGTTTGCAAACTCTTCCGGATGCCCCAGCGTGGTGAAGAACACGCGGGCGGTATTCCCCGTATCGCCTGTGTAGGTTTTCGTCCAAGCAACCGGCTGGACGTGCGGGTGGGGACCGTCGACCGGTTTGTTCGAGTCGATCGCACGCCCGAGCAGCAAGGGTTGCACGTCGTCGCCGTGGAGCGGTGTTACGTGGTATAGCCAACTGCGACCGAGAAACGGCTCCACACCACGGAGAGTCGGGTGTTCGAGATCGGGCACAGGTGAAACGGCCGTCTTCGACTGCCCACCGTGGTGCGTGATCCAACGCTGACCGAAAATATCGCGTCCGAAACCATGATTCCACCGGGCATACTCGCCCGTCTGGTTCCGAAAAGCGTGCGTCGTGGTTCGCAGCCCGATCATCGGTCGCCCGGAATTGACGAAGTCGACGATCTTCTGCATCTGATCGTCGGGCAGCGTGCGCCAACGCAGGTAGAAGACGGCCAGATCGGCGTCGGCCAGCGCGTCGAGCCCGCGAAGGCTCCGGTCGGCCTTGGGGTTGACGTCGCCTTCGTCGTCGACGGGCATGACCAGGCTGGTGCGGAATCCATGGTGCGTGCGAAGAATTTCCGCCATCAGCGGCATGGTCACTTCGGACCGATATTCGTGATCGCCTGCAACGAACACGACATGCGGTTTCTCGTCGGCCTTTGCGATTGTGGCGGCGGCAAATAGGAAGAGGGTGGCAAAGGCGGCGGAAAGCGTACGTGTCATGGTACCCCTTTCAGCAAGTTGCTGGCTATTGCGATTGGCGACCGGTTCCTTGCCCGCGACGCGCCGACGATGCCGGTGGAGTATCCGGGATTGCAGGCCGGCACGAAACCCGTTGGTCTTCTAGTGTACCTTGCCGGCGAGTCGTTCTCCAGTCGCCGAGACAGTGCGTATCGCGTGTCGGCAATTCCCGCCAAACGAGCGTTACTTGGTGGTGTGTCAGGCACGACGGTGCCGCTCGGCTCGCGAGACCTGGAAAGGCCAGCGTGACGGCGGCAGGCCGCCGGGCGATCGCGTCCACCTTGACGCTCGCCAGCCTTCCCCGTTTCCCTATGTTCTCGCATCACAAACGGCAGCCGAGAGGGCAGTTGTGTCGTAAGTCTCTATTTGGAACGCATTTGCGCCCCGCTTGGGACGGGCGGGCTTTGCCTTGAAGGACCCTCGTGGTCGGAATGCGCCGGCAACGGCTCGCATCTCGCAGGAGAAATTTCTGCGGCGAAGGTGGGGCGTGAGGAGGTCAAGAAATAGAAACGCCCGGTCAGCCGTGCCGGGCGTTTCTTTCTCGTCGTATCGTTGTTTGGGCGAAGAGGGTCGCAGGCTTCGCCGGCCCGAGAGGGCCGACAGCCTACTTCTTCTTCTTAGCCGCCTTCTTGGCGACCTTTTTCTTGGCGACCTTCTTCTTGGCTACCTTCTTCTTGGTTGCCTTCTTCTTGGTTGCCTTCTTGGCCGCCTTCTTTGCGACCTTCTTCTTGGTTGCCTTCTTCTTTGTGGCCACCTCACGTCCTCCTAACTAACGTGTTGGGCGGTTTGCGGCGGCGGCGATCGGCTGGGATCGATGCACGTCGTGCTACGCGCCCGGAAACAAGACAACGATCTTCCGACTTCCTGTCATCAGTCCCGCAAGGCACTGAATCAAGCCGTCGTTCGTTTCCGCAGGTTCTTCAGAATCCCCTTTGGAGTGAAGGATTCGTTGCGGAAAAGAGGCACCAGCGCCTCCTCTCTTTTCACGATCCTACCATATCCTCAGATTATTGCAAGTACAATTCGTCCTCTCGGCAAAAAATTTTTCAAGGTTCGATTCGATTACTGAATGAGCGAGCGCAGGAACTCCACGCTCTTGCGAATGTTCTCATCGGAACCGTAGCACTCGATCGACACGACACCATCGAACCCACTCTCCTTCAAGTACGCAAGGCACCGTTCGATGTTCTCGGCGTTTACGCCTCCGCCGATCGGCACTTCGCTGCACGCGATGCCCGTCTCTTCACCTCGCACTGCCGCCGCCAAGCCCTCGCTTACGTCTTTGATGTGCAGGTGACTGACCCACGTACGCATTTGCTTGAGGTAAGCTAACGGATCCAATCCGGCGATGAAGGTGTTGCCCGTGTCGAAGTTCATTCGCAGGTACGGACTGTCGAAGTGCTCGAACAGCCGTGTCATGAACTCGGCGTCGGTGGTGTAGGGACCGTGCGGCTCGACGTTGAGGATCACGTCGTAGTCCTCGGCCCAGGGCAGGCACTGGCGGTAATTGTCGCAGGTAATGCGGAAAACCTCATCGCGCGACAGCCCCTCGATTTCGAACGCGCCGTCGATCGTGTCGACCATGGGGCAGTCGATTTCGCGGGCGAAGCGGATGCTTTGCTGCACGTATTGGACCCCGAACGCCGACCCCAGCGGCCCCATCAGCGGGTAAGAACCGTCAATTTGGGAAACTTTGAGGCCCTTCGCATCCAGATAACGCTTCAATGCCCGCGGATTCGTTTGCAGCGACACGCCCGGGTCGTATCCCATGGCATTGATGAAATACTGGCCGTGGATGGCGGCGAACTCGAGGTGTTCGACGCCGTACTTCACGGCCGACTCGCACGCCGTCTCAAAGCTTCCGCTCAAGACGCGCCAGTTGTCGGTGTGCATTCCCAATTCGATCATTGGTATTCCTCCGCGGGTTTGGCTGTGGGGCCGATTTCGAGTAAGATACGGAAGTTGTCGGCGGGGATCAAGCCCCCAAACCGTTCCCTATGCACCCCATGCCCGAATTAGACAAGAGAAAGTTCCTTGAGCGAAGCACGTAAAACGAACGGCGCCTCCCGGATCGACCGGCGCGCCCACGGGGCCGAGTGGGCCGTCGGACTCGCCGCCGCCGCCTTGCTGCTGATTTCCGTGGGCGGATATCTGTACCACCGGGAGCAACTGGCGTCGATCGCCGTGGAGCACATCCGGCTGCGCGTGTGCCTGCCGCCTTCGCTCGGAAAAGGCCGACCCGCCGAATTCCACGTATTTACCACCGGATTGACCGGAGAACCGGCCGTCGCACAGGTCGAAATCGGGCTGCTTTCGCCCGACGGAGAACCCATCCTGCACCTCACCGACCATACGAGTGCCGAGGGCCGGCTAAGCGTGGTTATTCCCGCCCAGGATGACTTGCCGAATCAGGGAGTACAGATTGAAGTGACCGCCGGGCGGAACGGTTCGCGCGAGACATTCGAAACCCGACTCGCCGTCGAACCGGTCCGATACCGCACGTGCCTGGCCACCGACCGGCCGACGTACCGCCCAGGCAACACGATCCGCTATCGCTCGGTGACCCTAACGAGCTTCGACTTAGCAGTAGCGCCCGAACAGGCCGTCGAGTTCGAGTTCCAAGACGCCGACGGTCGACGAGTGCCGGAATCGGAACACAAGGTTCGGACCGTGCAGGGGTTGGGCCACGGCGAATTTCCCCTTCCGGCCGACTTTTCCGACGGCGAGATCACCCTCGTGGCGCGCAGCCCCAATCGGCGATTTCCCGAGGTGCGTCTTCCCGTAACCGTCGGCGGGAACGATACCGCATCGACCGCGGCAGACGGCGCCGAAGAATCTGATGAACTCCAAGTGGAATTCTATCCGGAAAGCGGCGTTCTGGTGCCCAAGTTGGAAAACCGGGTGTACTTCGCGGCCCGCAACAGCGGCGGCGAGCCGATCGACTTGAAGGGACTGGTCGTCGACGCCGACGGCACCCCGGTTGCCATCGCCGAGACAATTCGCTCGGGCATGGGCGTATTCAACTTCCGCCCGAAGCCCGGGGGCAGGTATCGGCTGCGAATCGGCGAGCCCTCCGATGTTGAACTGGAACCGGAGCTTCCGGAGGTCGATCCGCGCGGCAACGTGGTCTTGAGCACGGGCATCGGCGTGTTCGAGGCCGGCAAGCCCCTGGAGTTGAACCTTCGCGCCGCGGAAGACGGGATACCGCTGGTCGTCAGTGCGTGGTGCCGAGGGGTTCCCGTTGCGCAGCAACCAGTCGTCGCTCGCGTGCTCGACGACAACGAACCCCAGGAGGACGTTCCGGGCGCCGGAGGCGTGAACCAAGTGTCGCTCGATCTGCCCGACACGGTAGGCGGGCTGATTCGGCTGACCGTGTACGACTACAGCGTGAACCCGCCGCAACCGGTGGCCGAGCGGTCGGTTTACCGACGCCCTCGCGGACGTTTGGAAGTGACTGCCGTGGCCGAGGTGGAACGGGCCAACTCAAACAAACGAGCCACGGTTTCATTGAGGGTGACCGACGAGTCGGGTAATCCGACCCAGGCGATGCTGGCGATTTCCGCGGTCGATCGGGCGATGATCGGGCCGGCCGACCATCGTGCGGTCTCGTTGCCTGCGTGTTTCCTGCTGGCGCAACTGGCCGATCGAGCTTTCCCCCCTGCCCTCGTCGCGCTCGATACGTCGGGCAACGCGGAGGCCGACGTCGCGCTCGACTTGTTGCTCGGCACGTACGGCCGCCCCATCACCAACGAGACCTCGGAGGAATCGTCGGACGACGCCGAGCTCTTTGGCGCATTCGACGCCGGTCCACCGCCGGTGGTGTTCGACAATCTGCTGCCCTTGCAGCAGGAATATGAGCAGGCAATCGTTCGATATCGGCGGGACCGAACTCGTACGCTCGACACACTCACGACGCTAAGTTTCTTTGGCGGTTTCGGCCTGGTGTTGGCCGTGGCCATGCTGGGTTTCCTGGGCGTGGTATCGGGGCTGCGTCTCTGGATTCCGGCGGGGGGGACGGCCATCTGCTGTTTGCTGATCGGCGCGATTTTGCTTTCCCCCCTGCGAAGCGGGCAGCCTCCTGTGAGCAGTGTCGGGTACCTCAGTTTTGAGGAATCGGCTTTGGACGATGACGCGCCCCTCCCTGCCGAAGAAAGACCTACGAACCAAACGCCGCAAGGAGCGCCCAGACCCCCTATCTTCGCGTACAGCCGGCAGGTTGACGAGGCCGGGCAGTGGAGCGAATCGAGCGGGACATTGCTCTGGGACCACCTCTTGGTGGTAGACAAGGATGGCCGTGCGGAGGTCACGTTCGACCTTCCCGACGCGGTCGACGACCTTTGCCTCCGTGTAGCAGCCTACGGTGAGGGGCGCCTTGGCGAAGTGCGGACTTGTCTCGAAAACGCCGATGCAATATATTGACTCAATAGAGGGCATGACCTCAAGCGTACAGGAGGGAATCTGATGTCTGCGCTGCTGATAGCTGCTGTTCTGGCTGCGGCCCCCATCGAGTCGGTCGCCGACTCGTCGACTCCGCAACCCCCGGGAATCCTGGCGGAGGAACCGGTCGTTCCCTTCCGCACGGGCCGCGAGTTGCGGCAAGCGGCTCGCGAATCGTTGCGGCAATGGGCACGACCGGAGGACCACGAACTGGAAGCGGCTGCAAAAGACCTGCTAGCCGTATACCGCGAACTCGAGGCCGACACCGAATTGGCCATCTCGCTGCGCGAACCGCTCATCCGCCAGGTTCGCGGCAGGCTCGACGAACTCGCCCGGCGGCTACGCGTTCAGGCGGCCGTCCGCCGACGTCTGGCTCGCGAGCAACAGGGGGAAGCCGTCGACGCCGTCGACGACCGAAAACCTATGGCCCAGTTCGGCGGATTCGGCGGCGGCATGGGCATGCAGCAAGGGATGGGCATGGGCATGCAGCAAGGAATGGGCATGGGTATGGGCATGGGTGGACAAGGCCAGGACGACCACGGCGAGCAACTCGTCGACCTGATTCAGACCACCATCCGCCCGAACACCTGGGACCGCGTCGGAGGCCCCGGCTCTATCTACTACTGGCGAAGCCAGCGTGCCATCGTCGTGCGGCAAATGGGCGATGTCCACGACGAAATCGGAGACGTGCTCGAGCAACTCAACCGTGCGGGCCGCTGACGGTGGTACCGTTCCGGCACCGGCGAAACGGGCCGATTGACAGTTTGCCCGATGTGAGGTAGCCTGGACCGATTGCACGCTCCGCGGTGCAGGTCGGCCGTTGTGGCCGTCGAGCCGTTCGGATGCGCCCTAAGGACAGAGAGGCCGGGTTGCCGCCGAAGATGACGCCTTCGTTCCACGCTCGAATCGCACGTCCGCTGATGCTTCTGGTGGTGCTTTCCTTGCCTCTCGTCGGGTGGGGGGTGCATCAGGCGTTCCGCACGGCCAACAACAACGTCACCCAGTGGCTCCCGGAGGGGTTTCCGGAGACGGCGGTCTACAACCGGTTCCGCGAGGTCTTCGGATCGGACGACTTCGCCGTGGTAAGTTGGGAAGGCTGTACGCTCGACGATCCGAGGCTGAAGTCTTTTGCGCGGGCCGTCGTTTCGCCAGGGAGACAGGAACCATCCGACGGACCTACCCGTTGGTTTCAGCGAGTGATTACCGGCCCCAGGGCGATCAGCATGCTGACCGAGGGGCCGTTCGCCATCTCTCGCGAAGAGGCCGTCGAACGGTTTGAGGGCACCCTGATCGGCTGGGACGGCGAGATGACCTGTGCGGTGGTGACCCTTTCACAGGAAGGGAACGCCAACCGCACGGCCGCCCTTCGCGCGATCGAGGAAATTGCTGAAACGCATGCCGGCATTTCCAAAGACGAGCTGCGTCTCGGCGGCGATGCGGTGATCAATGCCGCAATCGACCTGGAAAGCGAGCGGGCCGTCCGGCAATGGATTGCCCTGTCGTGGGCGGTTGCCCTCTTGACGGCCTGGCTCTGTTTGCGCAGCGCGAAGCTTATCGCCATGGTGTTCAGCGTGGCGGTGTACAGCTCGGCCATTGCAACCGCCGTGGTGTATTTCACCGGCGGCACCATGAACCTCGTGATGGTCGTGATGCCGGTGCTCATCTATGTGCTGGCGCTTTCGGCCTGTGTCCACTTGGCCAACTACTACCAAGATGCCGTGCGCGAAGCCGGGCCGTCGGGAGCGCCACAGCGTAGCCTGGCGGCAGGGTGGCTCCCATGCGCCCTTTCGACCGGCACGACGGCGCTTGGACTTATCTCGTTGTGTGTCAGCCACGTCATTCCGGTACGCATGTTCGGAATCTATGCTTCGGTCGGAATGCTTGTCAGCCTGGGAATTCTCGTGCTCCTGCTTCCCGCGATGTTCGAAACGTGGCCTCCGCCGTTGAGTCGGCAGTCGAGGATGCGCATTTGGTGGCGGCGGCGTTTGATCCGGCCGATGGCACGCCACGTAGCTCGTCTTCGGTTGCCCATCTTGGCGGTCGGGCTGCCCGCGATGCTGCTCCTGGCCGTTGGCGTGGCCTACGTGCAGACCTCGGTTGCCCCGGCCCGCTTCTTCCCCGAAGATGGCCGCTGGGCGCAAGACGCGGCGTGGCTTCAGAGCCGAATCGGCCCCATGGTGCCGTTTGAAGTCCTGCTCGAGTTCCCCGAACTCGATTCCCCGGAAGACCCCAACGATCCTTATCCATTTACCTTTTTGGAACGGCTCGAACTGGTGCGGCGCGTTGCCGACGTCGTGCGCTCGGTTGAACACGTAGGCGGAACGCTTTCGCCGGCCACCTTCGGCCCCTCCGAGGAGGTTGTCCAAGCCGTTGATGCACCCGGTATCGAACTGGGGCCCATCGGACGCGCCATGATGAGAGCCGGCGGGCTGCGCGACCGGGACTGGTTGCAACGGAGCGTGCTCAACCGGCGCTTGCTCAAGTACCGCGAACACTTTGAGGCTGCCAACTACCTGAAACGAACCGGCCGCAGCGAGCAGTGGCGCGTCAGCGCTCGGGTGATGAGTATGGCCAAGGTCGATTACGATCTGATCCTGGAGGACGTCGAGCGGCGGGTCGACGCCCAATTGGCTCGGGAGGGTCTCCAACTTGACGTGGTTCGGCCGATCTACACCGGCGTGGTGCCACTGGTGTTTGTGGCCCAACGAGAATTGCTCGACGGCCTTTTCAAAAGTTTCTGCCTGGCCTTTGCCCTGATTGCCGTGGTGATGACGCTATTGCTGCGAAGCCCCACCGCCGGCCTCATGTCCATGATTCCCAACCTTTTCCCGGCGGTCCTCGTCTTTGGAACGATGGGCTGGCTGGGAATTCTGGTCGACGTCGGCGCCATGATGACCGCCAGCGTAGCGCTGGGCATTGCCGTGGACGACACGCTCCACTTTCTTACCTGGTTCCGGCGAAGCCGGGCCGCCGGGCATTCCCGCGAGGCATCGGTCGTCAACGCCTTCGATCGCTGCGCCGTCGCCATGACCCAAACGACCCTTATCGCCGGTTTGGGGTTAATCGTGTTCGTGCTGAGCGATTTCCAGCCAGTCGCCCAGTTCGGCCTGCTCATGGCGGTGCTGCTCGCCTCCGCCCTGGTGGGCGACCTGATCTTGCTCCCCGCGCTGCTGACGACGAAGGTCGGCGAAGGATTCGCCAAGCATCAGAGCCGCTGAACAACGGCGACTTGGCGAAAACGGGCATGAACTCCCGGCGGGGTGGGCACACGATGCGACGGTCGTGGGGCCTCTGACGGGGAGTCTCTTAGATAAGCTATACTAGATGGAGCAGGCTTCGAGGGCAGTGGCCATGTTCAGCCTGTTGCAGTTCTCGCAGCCGATCCGCCACCGCCCGGTTGTGGCGAACGGCAGCGCCCCTTGGTGTATGGTCCGCTTATTCCGCCGCGAAAAAGGCGAGTTCACACTCGTCGACGGTTTGATCCTGGTTGCCGTGATGGTGGTCGTCAGCGGCAGCGCCATCCCCATCCTTGAGGCGGTCAGCCGGCGGGCGAAGGTGAGCGCGATGCTTCAGAGCCTGCGAACGTTTCGCGCCCAGATCGAACTCTACAAGCTCGAACACAATGGCGAACCGCCCTTGCTGTATGAAGGGGCGTTTCCGCAACTGACCTCGGCGACGAACCGTCGGGGCATACCCGGCCGGAAGGGGCCGAACCACCCTTACGGGCCGTATCTCCAGGGCGGCGTGCCGATCAATCCCATGACCAATGGATACTTGGTTACGCCCACCGAGGTTTTCCCGCCCCTGGAGACCACCAACAATGGGGGATGGCTATACCACCAGCCGACGGGCCAAATCGCGGCCGATGTCGACGGGTACCTCCAGCACTGAGCCCTACCGTTTCTCCAGTTCCCAGCGATCGACAATCACTTGACCACCCGGCGTCAGCGCGCGCAACTTATCGGCAATTGCCGCGGTTTCCGACACGGTGGCGTTGCGAAGCTTACGGGCGAAGTGGAGTTTCTTTTCTCGACGATGGCGTCGGCGGCGAATCTCTTTGCGGCGTTCACTACTCGGCACGAATGGCACTCCTTACTGGGGGTCAGGTATTTTGGAGCCGCAGACATCTTCGCCGAACGACTCCGGCCAGGGCAGCCTAAACTCGACAATATAGCACTTCGGCAGGGGTGCGGCAATGGGTCGCGCTGAAATGAGGACGGGGTCGCTGCGCCGAACCGGAAGGGGCGCATTACAGAAGCGGGCTCATCAGTTTGGCGATATCGTAGGCCAGGCGCTTCCAGGCCGGGCTCTGGGCCCAGCGTTGCTGGGTCAGTTCGAACGCCCCCTCCAAATACGCGTCTTGCTTGGCACGCAGTTGCTCGGTCACTTCGCGACAGTAGAAAAGCAGGCTGAGTTCGAAGTTCAGTTCGAACGAGCGGATATCGAGGTTGTCGGAACCGATGATTGCAAACCGGTCGTCGATGCGCATCGTCTTCGAGTGGAGCAAGCCCCGGTCGTACAGATGCAAGCGGACCCCGGCCTCGAGCAGATCGTCGTAGTACGCGCGCGAGGCGGCGGCGACGATCCGCTGATCCGAACGTCGCGGCACAATCAAGTCGACTCGAACCCCCCGCAGCACCGCCACCTCCAACGCTTGCATGAGCGGACGGTCGGGAACGAAGTAGGGTGTGGTGATGACGACGTGTTCCCGGGCCGTGTACAGGGCGGCCACCACGAAGCGTTGAAAGTTTTCCGTCGAGAACGTCGGCCCGCTGGGGATGGCCTGGACCGGAATCGCCCCCGCGACTTCCGGGACCGGGAAAGTACTTTTTTCGTCGAGGAAGACCCCCGATTCCGAATACCAGTCGGTAACGAAAACCGCCTGCAATTCGAGAACGCTGGGCCCCAGCAGCCGCACCATCATGTCTTCCCAAGCGAGGTCTTTGTGGCCGTAATCGGCCGACACAATATTCTGGGAACCGGCGTAGCCGATGCGGCCGTCGATGACCGCGATCTTTCGATGATTTCTCAGGTCGATACGGGCCACGCGCCGCCGGAACAGCCCGACCGGCAACGCGGCGCATACCTCCACGCCGTCCTGCATCAACTCGGGCGCGAGCCTCTTGAGCATGCGTCGCGCGCCGACCGCGTCGACCAGAAGCCGGCACGCCACGCCACGCCGGGCGGCGCGTCGGAGAGCCTCGGCCACGCGGCGTCCGGTGGCGTCGACCGCGTAAATGTAGAACTCCAGGTGGATATGGTGCCGCGCGGCGTCCATGTCGGCGATGAGGCGGTCGATGACCTCGTCGGTATCGGCAAGGAGTGCCACCGCGTTCCCGCCGAGGATCGGCATGTCGCCCAGCCGCTCGGCCAGAGCGACGGCGGTGACCGCCTCGGGCCCAAGTTCCGGACGCACCACGTTCGGGTGTCGTTCGAAACGGCGTGCGACCTCGCGGAGCCTTTCCCTGGCGTCCTCGCGGGCCTCGATCCGGCGGCGCGGGAGGCGGTTCTCGCCGATGAGCCAATACAGCACCAGCCCGAGCCAGGGAATGAAGAAGATTACCAGCAGCCACGCCATGGCCGAAGCCGGCTCCCGGCGCCGCGTGACCACCACGAGCATGACAATCCGAAGCAACCACTCGCTCAGGTAAAGTACGGCGGAAAAGGTGAGCATCGTCAAGCCTTCTTCACTTCGGGGCTTTTTGCTGCGAGGTGTTTCGCGACTGGGGCCACCGGAGGTGTTTGTGCAAGAACTCGAACATTCCGGCGCCGCGAAGGCCGTGCGGCCCGACCAACCATTCGATCTCAGTCCGCTCGGACACGCCCAATCTGGCGGGGTGAAGCCAGCGGACTTTGGCTCCGGAACACACGAATCCCGACTCGGAAGGTGTACACTTTCACGATGGGGCCATTTCGATTCCGCTCGGCCCCAAGTTGCGTTTGCCGACAACGGCCAACGCTCCGTCACCCTGCCGAACCAAGCCATTATGGTATATGCGACCAAGCCCCGGAATGCAACCGGTCTGGACGACCCGCTATCTCCCTTACTCCTGCCCGCCCCCTTGCCTTTCCCGTTCCTCCCGGCTATCCTCAAAGTCCAAGGGGAAAGCAGTTCCCGATCGCCCAGTGGGACGACGCATCGCTACGAAAGCATCGTACTTCGTGCTGGATAGGGTGATGCAACTGGTACTTCTGCGGAGTAGCCCATGGCTGCCGAATCTGATCCGATCTCGCGACTGGTCCAGCAGTGCGACCCGAACGAAGCCCTACCTTCGACCGACCCGCGCTTCGTCGACTTCTCCGATGCGCGCGGATCCGACGTTGTCGGAGTGATTGAGCGGCAGTTGCGCCGGGCGGGCGACACGCCGGAGCGGCTCCTGTTCGCCGGCCATCTGGGTATCGGCAAGAGCAGCCTCCTCAAACGCTTGCAGGCTCGGCTCGAAAACAGGAAGGACGCCAGCGGGCAATTCACCGTGGTCTGGGTCGATACGACGAAGCAGCTTGATCCGAACGACCTCGACTTTCCCGATCTGCTCGTTCTGATGGCCGCGGAAACGCAGCGCAAACTGAAAGCCGCAGGGATCGCCGGATTCACCGAACCGTCGATCCGGCTGAAGAGCCTTTGGGACAGTTTCAAAGCGTTGTTTGGCAGTGAGGTACGACTCAGCGAAGCCGAGGTCGACGTGCCGTTCGGTTCGCTCACGTTGGAACTGCGGAACCGGCCGACCGCCCGCGCAAAGCTGCGCGAGGGAATCGAACGGCTCGCGACCGACTTGATCGGCGCCTTCAACGAACTGCTGCAAGACGCCAACGCCGCCATCAGCCGGGCAGGCGGCGCGGGACTGGTGCTGATCGTCGACGGGTTGGAGAAGATGAGCCGGCGGGAGATCAGCCCGGGCGTCAACTCCCACGACCGGCTGTTCATCGACCGCAGCGCCCATCTGGCGGGCCTGGAGACGAACGTTGTCTACACCGTGCCGATATCGCTGTATTACTCGCCGCAATGCACGGTCCTCGAACAGGCGTTTGGCGAATTCAATTGGCCGGTGCCGATGGTCAAGGTCCGGCCCAGCCGCGATGAACCGGTCACGCCTCGCTCGGTCGGAATGCAGCGGCTGTGGGAGATGCTCGACTTGCGCTGCAAGGCCGCCGGAGTTCCCATCGGGGAAGTCTTTCCAGACGATCGGGTGTGGCGCTACCTTTGCGAGATGAGCGGCGGACACCCGCGTCACCTTCTGATGCTGCTGCGCACCGCCGCCAATTATCTCGACGCGTTGCCCATCACCCACGATGCCGCTGAACAGGCGGTGACGACGTATGCGAACAGCCTGCTGCGCGAGATTCCCGACGACTTCTGGCCGCTCCTGAAACGCTTCGACGAACCGCAGGACGACATCCCCCGCGATGACCTCCACCAGAAGATGCTCTACTACCTGCACGTGTTCGAATATCAGAACGGTCGCCCCTGGTACGAAGTCAACCCCGTCGTCCGAACCCTGGAGCGGTATCGCGATGCCTGATACGGCCCCCGCGGCGATTGCGATTGGCGACGAACCGGAATCCGCCGAGGCGTCGTTGCAGGCCCTCGGCCGGGCACTCCGGCGCGCCGACGGCTTCACGCTGCTGGTGGCGGTCTGCAATGAACCGGCGCTGCGGAACCGGCTCCTCGACCGGCTCGATGAGTTGCTCCCGGCGCCGGCCGTGCGGGTAGCCGTTCCCGCCGGGTGCAGCGACGTGTTGCCGCTCGTCCAGGGGTCGCTGGCAGACGAACCGTCGCGGCCGGCCGTCATGGTAACCGGGCTGGCATCGGGCATCCGCTCGGCCGCTCCGAACCACGCCCGGCTGCGGTCGCTCAACCACCGCCGGGAAGAGTGGCGGGAGAACGTACCGGCTCCCGTGGTCATCTGGCTGCCCGAGTACCTGTTGCAGGCGGTGGCGCAACAAGCGCCCGATTTTCTGGATTGGCGGAGCGGAACGTTCCTGTTTCTCGCCCCGCTCGGCCGCGTGGTCGATCCGCTCTCCGTGCGCTCTACACCGGAGGTCTGGCGGCTGCTGGAATCGGAGCGCCGGCAGCGGATGGCCCAGTTGCGCGAGTGGCTGACGGCGCCGCCACACCCGCGCGACGGCCGTCCGGATCCGGCGGCCATTCGCTGGCGAGTGGAGTTGGCCGGGCACCATCGGCGATTGGGGGAACTCGACGACTGCCTGCGCCTGGCCCGGGAAGTGCTGGCCATGATCCCGCCGGACGATCTGCGCGATCGCGCGTTCGCATGGGACCTGATTGCCGACGTGCTGTACGTGCGGGGTGAGTTCGACGAGGCGCTCCGCATCCGCCGGGAGGAAGAACTCCCGGTATTCGAACGGCTGGGCGACGTGCGTTCGATGGCGGTCACTCAGGGATTGATCGCCGAGGTGCTCCAGGCGCGAGGCGAGTTGGACGAGGCGCTCCGCATCTACCGCGAGGAAGTACTGCCGGTGTTTGAGCGGCTGGGCGACGTGCAT
>CAYPWB010000001.1:24400-60716 GCA_964414315.1 uncultured Planctomycetaceae bacterium
GAGGAAGTGTTGCCGGTATTTGAGCGGCTGGGCGACGTGCGCGGACAGGTGGTTGCCCAAGCCAACTTGGCGCTAATCTTGCTCAGTCGCAACGCGCCCGGCGATCGGGAAGAAGCCGCCGAGTTACTATGTCAGGCCCACGCCATGGCCGACCGGATGCGCATTCCCGAAGCGGCACACATTCGGGCCACCCGGCACAAGCACGGACTTGCCAACTGAGCGATACGGACCATGGAGCGATGGCTCGAACTGCTCGACCGCGGGGCAAGTTGCGGGGGGCGACGGATTTTCGCCTGGACCCTGGTGCGCGACGGCCATCGTCGGCGTACGTGCACGGCCCGCGGTCGGTCTGCCCCGCCGGAACACGCGACGCGAACCCGGTGCACGTCGGTTTCAGCGAGTCGCGAGTTCGTAGCAAGCCGCTTCGCGATCGTTGCGAACCAGGAGAATGCTGCCGGCCAACGCCGGATGGTTCCACGTACGGTGCTGTAGGGCGGGCAATCGGGCCAGTTCGCGATGCTCCTCGGGCGTCGCCTCGACCAACACCACGTCGCCGGGCTCGGTTTGAACGAGCAGCAGGTCATCGGACAGAATCAACTGCCCGAAGCCGTAACGGCCCTCCCGCCAGCGACACTCTCCGGTGGCCAGATCAACACAGGTAAGCCTCTTCTCGTCGAGCCCGTAGGCGAACCCGTCTCTCACCACGAGACTGGTGAACTTCGCCCGCAATTCGCTGCTGAGCCATCGCTCGCAGATTTCGTACCCCGCGGGGCCCGGTACCAGTTCGATGAGGGCTGCTCCGCGGCCGTAACCTGAAGAAATCAGCACCGCGCCGGAGGCAGCGGCTCCCACGGCGGGCAAGGGCACCGGCTGGCATACGTTGTTGTCCTCCGGCGGCGTCACCCACCGATAGAACCAGAGGACCGAGCCGTCGGACGGATCGTGACCGAAGAGCCCTGCGGCATTGAAGTTGAGGATGGAGTGACTGAAAGCCGACGCCGGCGGCTCGACGCCCGGGGGCGCGCGAAACTCGGCCGGATGGGGCGAACTGTAGGCCGCGTCTCCGGATCCGCCGCGCCATAAAGGCCGGCCGTTTTGGGCATCGTAGGCGGCCAGGGCCGACCCGTTGCCGCCCGGCGCTACAATAACCATGCCGTCTTCCACCAGCGGCGAGCCGGCCATGCCGAAGGGAGCGTTTGGCACGCCGGCGTCCTCAAGAATATTCACCTGCCAAATCGGGCGGCCGGTCGCGCCGTCGAGGCAGTTGAGAATACCGGTGGCGCCCAGGGCATAGACGCGCCCCGCGTAGATGGCAGGCGTCGCCCGCGGTCCGTTGCCGCCCGTCCCTTCGGCAAAGCATGCCCGATCGGCGTGCGTCCAGCACTGCCGCCCGGTGAGGAGTTCGTAGCAGACGACGGTCTCCCATTCGCCTCGCTGCTCCTGCGTGACGCAGTACGGGCCGGCTACGGCGAACGATGACCAGCCAACCCCCACCTTGCGCCGCCACAGGAGCCGGGGAGGATGCCGCTGCCAGTCGCGGGCCAAACGCACGTCGCTCGCCGTGCCCGATCGGTCTGCCCCGCGAAACGCAGGCCAGTTGTCGGGCGCGGCGGAGCTAAGGTCGACCGGCGCTGTACGGAGGAGAGCATCCCTGTCGGCGGCCGTCATTTCGGGCTCCTCCCACACCGTTGTGGGGCCGGGCGTCCACCGCCACGCAAGGATCATCCGTCCGTCACCCGCAAAACCGTCGAGGCGAATCGACAAGAGCACGCCGGTTTGAAGTGCCGCCAGCACCACGAACAACTGTGCCCGCGCAATCAAGCAGACCGGCGCGAACAGCGCGATCCATCCGGCAAGCAGAACCTCGGCGGCCACGGCCACGAGCAGCGCATCGACGGCCGGCCGGTCCGAGACTTGCCCGAAACCGCCTTGCACGATCGCGAAGCCGGCCGCCCCCACTACTGCAATCAACGCTGCCGGCCACCAGCGTCGAGGAAACGACTGTCGGCTCTTCTTCGTTTCGGCTCGAAAGCGCATGAGCGTACAAAACGTCCCAGTCTAATTGACGAGGCACCGTCTCGTTCGGGAAGTGGACCGTGTTCCGCTCCACGGCCCCTGCTGCCACTGTGTTCGCAACAGGGTGCGGCGGCTATTCCCGCTACTATTCGCAGCGGAGCATTCTGGTTTTGCAGGAGAACATCGGCCTGGATAAGCCCGGCGTGGAGCGACGCAGGGAACGAACGCCGCGCAACGTTGGGCTGTGGGAAGAACCTCCGAGCGATAACCGTTCACAGGGCGGCAGGGCCGCCAACCAATGCGAGCTTCCGCTCGAAGCCAAGACCACGAATGTGTGAAAAGTCCACGATCTTTGGGGTTAGTAGTACAGTGGACTGTCCCGATCTTCGCAGCGCAAAGGGCAATCTGCCCATTCGGTGGTTTGCCGAGGCCGAGAAGATGGGACTGTCCCTCTCGCATACCGCAGAGAAAACAGCGGGAAAAACGGGACAGGTCCGATTGTTGCGAAGCACCCTTCGGGCCGTTCCGGCAAATCGGCTCCGTCCGGTTTTCCCTACCGCGCGTCGCCGTCCCGTGAACGGCTAGGCTACGTCCCCTCACCTTGCGGGTGAATTCCAATTGCCCGCGATCATCCACAAAACACTCCGAAAGGCAAGGCCCGCTTCCGCCTCCACACGGAATGAACTTCACGGACTCAGGTCGACCTTCGGCACCAAGCCCATGAAAGCAAACGCAGCAATCACCATTGCATGGTTGATGGTCCCGCCGCGGACCAATTCGGGGATTTCGGCCAGCGGGCTTTCAAGAACGTCGATGCACTCGAAGGCATCAAGCTGCGTCTTGCCTGTGTTTCGGCATCCTTCGGCGAAAAACAGGTGGAGGTAGTTGTTCTGGACGGCGGGATTGGGAACGACACGAGCCAGAGGGCGAATGGTTTCCGCCACGTAGCCCGTTTCTTCCAGCAATTCCCGTGCCGCCGCTGCCTGGGGCTCTTCGCCGTCGTCGATCATGCCACCAGGAATCTCCAGGGTCACGTCCTGAATGCCGTGGCGATATTGGCGAATCAGAACCACATTGCCTTCGGTGGTGATGGGAACGACATTCACCCAAGAGGGCGTATCCAAGACGATGAATGCTTGTTCGGCCCCACTTGGCTCAAATCGGTAGAGATCGCTGCGCAGGCGAAATATCCTCTGGTCCAAAATATCCTGGCTGCGCAACAACGTCCAATTACGGTCGGGCATGGGTCGTCAATCCATCTGGAAGTGCCAGTCGTTCTCGATTGCGTCGAGACCGTCATCCAGGCCCAGGCTGCACAACAGCCTGAGCCCTTTGTCGTTGTGCCGCATATGGGGCGCCGTACTGCGGCAGGTACCATAAGCGAGCTTCAGTTGCCGCGGGCCCGGCGGGCCGGCCGGACCACACCCGGCCAGTGGCAGGAGCACTGCAAGAGCCGATACGGCTGTCAGGCACGGGCGCGAAATCATGTGTAACTCCTTACAAGCCGGCATGATAGTTTCCAACCGCTTCCGAGGTCCGCAAGTACCGGTCATAAAGCCGAGCCTTCTCGACCACAGGAGCGACGCGGACCGTGCCGCCGCCGGTTACGTCGCCCAGCGGCTCCGCGTAGCGGCCCCAGCCGAACTGGCGCTGGGGCCCACCGTCGCGGAACTGCCCGTCGACGATGAAGCTGACGATTTGCGGCCCGGCGTCGACGATCGCCACCACGTGGTGCCGTTTGCCCGGTTGCAAGACGCCGGCGTCGCAATCCCAGGTGAACTGCGTCTTTCCGTCGGAAAGCTCCAAACGCACCGTCGCGTCGTCGGTGGTCGTCAACGCCAGGCCCCGGCCTTTCGCGTCTCGGGTGTCGACGAGCATTCCGCCCGGGCCGGTGTTCTCCAACGTGAGCCAGATGTCGACCGTTAGGCCGCCGGTGGATTCCGGGCCGAGCTTGCCGGGCAAAGGCGCGTCGCCAGGGCCGCACTCCAGCAGCAAACCGTCGCGGGCAACTTCCCGCACTTTCCCCTGGTTCCACAGGCCCTCGAACAGCGCGGAATCGATCTCATGGACCCGGGCCACGGTCTTTTGGGTTTCCGTCACCCAGTAGCGCCCGTCCTGTTCGATCAGGTCCGGGTAACTCATGCGTGTGCTCGGCTCGGGGTCGTACAGAAGGATTTCGGGCTGCGACCAGTGCAGCTTTCCGTCGCGCAGCTCGCCGCCGACGATCCACGCGGGGTTGCGGCCCCGGAAATCCTTCCCGTTGTGGTTGTGATACCAGAAAAGGTACTTGCCGTTTGCGGCCTTCCAAAGCTTCGGGCAGGCGCGGGGGTTCTTGATGCGCCGTCCATCGGGCGTATAGGTCATAGGCTGCGGCAGCGTCCAGGTCTTGCCCCAGTCGTCGGAATACGTGTGCGCCGGATACCCTTGCGTGGTGCGGTACACCATGTACAGCCGGCCGTCTTCGTCGAGCGGCACCAGGTTATGCTCCTCCTGAACCGAGCCGAAATCAGGATGGCGAATGCCGTGCTCGCCCGTCGGGCGCAGTTCCCAGCGTAGTTTTTCCGGATCGCGCTCCTCCAAAAGGTTGTCGCTGTAGAACACCCACCCCTCGCCCTGTTCCAGAAAGTATCGGCCCAACTTGGTGAAGGCGAACAGGGTACGACCGGCCAGGGCGGTTGGCTTGTCGATGCCCCAGAAGGTCTGCACTTCGCCCTTCCATTGGTTCCCGCGGTCGGCGGCGGTCACGCGCATGGGCAGGCGGTAACGCTGGGCCGACCAGGTGTGCCCATGGTCATCGCTGTAGCGGTAGGCGTACCAGCCGTGCGTGTCGGAGCGGATCGGTTTGGTTTCCCCGGGAAGGGTGCGCACGTCGTCGCCGTTGTACGTATAGAACGCGTAGACGCGCCCATAGGGTGTAACGAGCGGCACGACCCACGACGCCTCCGGACCGTCCGGCGGCTCGATTTCCACCAGCGGCGACCAGGTGCGGCCCCGGTCGGTGCTGATGGTCGAAACGACGTGCTGACCGACGACCCCTTCATGCCCGGCGCCGGTCGTGAGCGTACACAGCCAGTTGCCGTCTTTCGTAATGACGATGTACGGCTGGTCGCAGTAGTTGATACTGGGAATGCGCAGGCCGTGCCGGTAGTTGCGCGGGTCGCGGCCGGCCACCGGCACCGCGGCAGGGCACAATGCAGCCACTTGCGCCGGCGACAGAGCGGTGCCGTAGATACGCACGTCGTCGATCGCACCGCGGAAGTAGCGACCGTCGCCTTCGCGACCAACGACCTGCTCCATCAGTTTGATGGGACCCGTGTAGTGGTCGATCCGATCGTAGGCATGCTCCTGCCCGTTGAGGAACAAGCGAAGCTCACGGCTTGCCGTGTCGGCTACAATCGCCACGTGATACCACTGGCCGTACCGCAGCCGCGGGCTTTCCAGCCGGCCCCGGTCCGACTCGCTCTGATGGTAGTAAGCGTCGACAATCCGTCGACCGAAGGGGACGTGCAGTACACCGGCTTCCCAGGCGTCGCTGGTGACCAGACCCTGCCAACACCGGACGCCCCCATTGTCGTCGGCAGGCTCGGCGGCTTCCGGCTGCTCGGGCTTCATCCAAAATGCCACGGTGACGGCCTGGTGCTCTCCCAGGTTGCCCAGGGCAACGTATTGATCGACGCCGTTGAAGCGTATCGCGTTGCCGTGTACACCGTCGACCAGTTCCTCGCCGAATACCTTGCCGTGGCGGTCATGGCCCGATGCGTCGGGGGCGACGCCATCGACCAGTTCATCGAACGCCCAGTGGCCGAGGAGGCGGTCCTCGGCACATGCAACGGCGCAAGTCGTCAACACCAGAAGAAGCACGCAGGAACATAGGGTGCGAAACGGCATGGCAGGCTCCTTGGCAAGTGGCTTGGGGTGGGCGCAGTGAGAGGTCTAGTCCGAAGTGAGTTCGAAGTCGAACACGTTCCGGTGGTTGGGTTCGACGTCGACCGACAATTCAGAACGCACGTTGTAGCGTTCCGGTAGATCGTTGGTCGCGATCGGCACGCCATCCACGCGCGGCGTATCGGGACCGATCTCGACGGCCGAGATCTCCACCCGGCAACTGTCGACCTTGGTCCCAGCAGTGTACTCCCTGTCGACGATCCCGTGAAGCCGCCGCGGAAAGGGCTTTGCATTCCCGCTCCAGAATGTCGCCGACCAGTGTGCAGCGGCACGATGGACTGCGCCGGTTCGAAGGGGAAGGCGAGTAAGTTTGGGAAACCGAGGTCAGGGCCTCCTTTTTGCGTAAGCCAGACAGCCTTTTTCATAAGAACGGGACAGTTCAAGGCGCATCGGGGTGCGTGGGTTGCGCCGTTTGCACGCGTTGTGCCGGTTGGGGAGCCGCTGGCGGCGATTTTGGGGAAGCTGCGGAAACAGCGCTCCGGCGGCCGATGCTTGACGAAGAGGCCGGATCCTCTTGCCAGGGCACGGATGCGCCCGGACCCCGCATTGACGCCGATCGGCCGGTCCCCCCGGCCTGACGGGCGCCGCACCGTCGTCCTTTCCATGCTCGAAGAACGCGATCTGAAACTCGATTTGCTGGCACTGGGACTGCTCGCGCTGACCCTGTTCCTGGGCGTGGCGGTCCTCAGCTACGACGTGGCCGACCCGCCCAGCCGCGCCGTCTACCCGCCGCCCGCCGAGGTGAAGAACCTGTGCGGGCGATCGGGGGCGTGGGCTGCGTGGCTATTGTTCGAGGCGTTCGGGCTGGGGGCTTACTACCTGGTGGCCTCGCTGGCCGTGCTCGACGCGCTGCTGCTGGCCCGCCGCGACATCGGCCAGCCGCTGCTGCGGACCCTGGGCTGGCTAGCCTCGCTAGTGGGTCTCACGGCGCTGGCGGGCATGGCGCTCCCCCACCTGTCGCCCGGGCCGCTGGTCAGTTCGGGTGGCTATTTGGGCGCCGCGGCGTGCGGGTTGCTTCAGTCGCACCTGGCCTCGGTGGGCGCCTACATTGTGGCCGGCAGCGTGTTGGCCGCAGGGCTGCTTCTGTCGACCGAGTACGTGGTGGTTCGCGTGCTGGTGTGGCTCGTGGCGAAGCCGGCCACCGGCGCGGCGGTTGTCGCGCGCGGCGTGCCAAAGGCCCTAAAGGCCGTCGGCACACCCGCCCGGGGTGCGAAGAAGATCGCCCTGGCCGAGGACGACCTGGCAGACGAGGAATTCGACGGCCTTGGCGAGGAAGAGGAAGCCGAGGAGGAAGAAGACGCGGAATACGACGTCCGAATTGTCCGACCCCGTGCGGAAGAGACGGCGGCCGAGGCCGAGCCGGAGACACCGCCCGCCGAAACGGCGGCCCAGGACGAGCCGGCCGCCGCATCGGGCGGCCGTGCGAGGGAAGCCGTCGCCGCGGTGCTCGGCATGCGGAAACAGGGCAAGTCGGCCGCCCGCGAGCAGGTGCTGGCCGACATCGCCGCCGCCACGGAAGTGGACGAGGAGGCGGCCGACTACGAACTGCCCGGCATCGACCTGCTCGAACCGGGCGAAGAGTTCTGCTTCGATGAGCACGAACGGGAAGTGCGCCGCCGCGCGAAACTGCTTGAAAAGACCTTCGCAAGTTTCGGTTTCCAGGTGCGGGTGGTGGAAATCCAAACCGGGCCGGTCATCGCCCAGTTCGAGGTTGAGCTGGAGGCCGGGCTCCGACTGGCCAAGATCACCTCCCTGGCCGACGATCTGGCCATTGCCCTGCGCGTGCCCAGCGTTCGTATCGTCGCCCCGATTCCCGGGAAGAACACCGTGGGCATCGAGGTGCCGAACACGCACCGCCAGATGGTGCGGCTCCGCGAGGTGATCGAGGAGTCCAATGGCCGGATCGAAAAGATGCGCATTCCCATTTACCTCGGGAAAGACGTCGCCGGCAGCCCGATGCTCGTCGATCTGAGTACCTTGCCGCACCTGCTCATTGCCGGGCGGACGGGCACGGGCAAGAGCGTGTGCCTCAACTCGATTATCGTGTCGATGCTCATGAGTCGCCGTCCCGACGAAGTGCGCATGCTCATGATCGACCCGAAAATGGTCGAACTCAGCCCGTACAAACAGCTTCCCCACCTGATGCACCCGGTAGTGACCGACATGCGCAAAGCCGAGGCGATTCTTGCCTGGGCGGTGGAGAAGATGGAGGAACGCTACCAGTTGCTCGCCCGCGCCGGCGTGCGGCATATCGCCGGCTACAACCAGCTTGGTGAAGAGGAACTGATGGACCGGATGCAGCCGGCCGACGACGAGGATCGGCGGCAAATCCCCGTACATTTGCCCTATGTGGTCATCGTGGCCGACGAAATCGCCGACCTGATGATGACCGCAGCCAAGGAGGTCGAGGCGCATATCATCCGTCTGGCACAGAAGAGCCGGGCCGTGGGCATCCACCTCGTGCTGGCCACGCAGAAGCCGACCGTCGACGTCATCACCGGCCTGATCAAATCGAACCTGCCGGCCCGTATCTCGTTCCAGGTGGCCAGCCGGACCGACAGCCGCGTGGTGCTCGACGAAATGGGCGCCGACAAGCTTCTGGGCAACGGCGATATGCTGTTCCTGTGGCCGGGTACCAGCACGCTCATTCGCGGCCAGGGTACGTACGTGAGCGACGACGAGATTTCGAAGGTCATCGCCGCCGTGGCCACCACCGAGCCGCAGTATGTCAAGGAACTGGTGCAACTGAAGCCCGGCAAACCCGACGAGGCCGAGAAGGCGGGGCTCAACAACAAGGACGAATTGTACGAGGCCGCCATCGACCTGGTAGTGCGCGAAGGGCGCGGAAGCGTGTCGCTGCTGCAACGCGGCCTGGGGATCGGCTACGGACGGGCCGCGCGGCTGATCGACTACATGGCCGAGGACGGGATCGTCGGGCCGTACAACGGCTCGCAGGCCCGCGAGGTGATGCTCAGCTTCGAGGACTGGCAAGCGATGCAGTCGGGTGGTGCCGCCGAGCCGGCCGGGCCGGCCGAGGCTGTCTCGCCCCCGACTTCCACAGCACCACGGGCGACCAAGCCGAAGGCCGCTCGCAACAAGATCCAACTTGCTACCCCGCGGGCCGAACTGGACGATTTGGAGGACGGCACGTCGACGGACGACGCGGAGGAAGAAGACTACGAGGACGAATACGACGAAGAGGATTACGACGAGGACGAATGGGAAGAAGAAGACTGCGACGAGGGGGAGGCGGAGGAAGATTACGGTGAGGAGGAAGAGGAGGAGGGGGGTGGCTGGGCAGCGGAGAGCGCCTGAGCCTTTGGGACCGAGCAAACGAAAGCCCTCAGAGGTCTTCCCCTTCTCGCTGCAAAGCCCGGCAAAGTAGCAGGCACGCTCCGCCGTGCCGTCCGTCTGATTCAGCGGAACGCAACCGTTCGGCCAAATGGCTTCCACGCAGAAACGGAAGCCCCAGCCCCAGAGGCTATCCGAAAACCCCCGCTTTCGGAGGGCAACAGATGGTTCTGAGCCTTTCCGGATAGCCTCTCACAGCGACGACTACATCGCCGCACTTCCTGACCGCCGTGGAGTCCGTGCTGCGACCTTAAGGCGGATTTCACCCACGGCCGACCCGTGAACGGTTGCCCCGTTTGGAGCCACGGCATGAGTCTTCGTGGCTGCGGTTGACACCCCCCGGGAATCCTGGCATACTGCGACCTTCGGTTGCGTCAAAGGTCGGGCTTCATGCCGGGAGTTTTGCCTCCTGCGTTGGGGCAATATTGCCAGTTGAAATTGTCGCGTGGGCTCGCTGTAAGGGATAACGGGATGGGTCCGAGTTGGCTGAAGCAGCCGAAGGGCCGTTCCGGCAAATCGGACCGGTCCAGTTTGCCCCCGTCCCGTTTTCTTCGGTAGCTATAGAAAGGGAGGGTTCCCGTACCATGTCGAACGATACGGAGCAGCTTTACCAGCAGCGGCTCGCGCGGTACACGGCGGCCATGCGAAACGAGAAGCCGGACCGGATCCCCATCCGCCCTTTCGTGGCCGAGTTCATCGCACGGTACGCCGGCTTTACCTGCCAGGACGTAGTGCATGACTACGAGAAGGCCTTCGAGGCCACGCGCAAATGCGCCGCCGAGTTCGACTGGGACGCCACGGTAAGCAACATGGTGTTCGTGTGGACCGGCCTCACCCAGGCCATCTCGCTGAAGTATTACGCCATTCCCGGCATCCACCTGCCCGCCGACAAGGCCTTCCAGTACCTCGAGCCGCCCGAGGGAAACGCCTGGATGACCGACGCCGACTACGACGCCTTGATCGAGGACCCGACGGGCTACCTGTACAACATTTGGCTTCCGCGGGTTGCCGACGACGTAGCGACCCCCGGCGAGCCATCGACCATGCGGAACAACCTGTCGTTCGTCAAGGGCGGCATGGCCATGATGCAGTACTTCGGGGGACTCGCGCAGCAGGGGGAACGCCTGAAGACCGAAACGGGCACGGTTTCCGCCATCGCGGGCATTCTGAAGGCGCCGTTCGACATCATCGCCGACAAGCTGCGCGGCTATAAAGGGCTGTGCATGGACCTGTTCCGTCAGCCCGACAAGGTAGTTGCCGCCTGCGAGGCCCTCGCCCCGAACCTGCTCGAAGTGGCCGCGATGACCGCCGATCCCCTGCGTCAAGTTCCCGTGGGCCTGTGGATGCACCGCGGGTGCATGCCGTTCCTTTCGCCGGATCAGTTCGAACGCTTCTACTGGCCGACGCTGAAGTGGATCATTTGCGAACTCCACAATCGCGGAATTCAAACCCTCTTCTACGCCGAGGGCGAATGGAACCCGAACCTGAAATACATTGCCGAACTGCCCGAGCGGAGCATCGTGTACCACGTCGACCGGGGCGACATTGAGGAAGTGCACCGGGCCGTCGGGCACAAGTTCTGCCTTAGCGGCGGTATTCCGAACGACGTCTTGGCCTTCGGCACGCCGGACGACGTACGCAGCGAGTGCAAGAGGGTGATCGACGCCGTCGCCGGCGACGGTGGCTACATTATGGACGCCAGCGCGATCATGCAGGACGACACGCGGCCGGAAAACCTCCGCGCCATGACCGATTTTACCCGGCAGTACGGCCAGTATTGAGGTTATCTGCCCGGCGGGCCGCGAGGAACGCGACATGCGTCGGTCGGGCCGCACCTCCCACCCGCAATATCAAGGAGTTTTGCCGTGAACGAAGCCAAACCCTCGAAACGCCCCCCCGGAACCACGATTCCCTGGGAGGAGAAGGTCAAAGAAATGCCGACGATCGTCGGCGACAAGGAACTGGTCGAGCGTGTGTGGAAACAGACCGACTCGCTCGGTTACCTTTACATCTACTTCTGCCTGCTTGCATTTTGAGGCAGCATCCCGATTATTCGAACGCCGGGCTTTGCCCGCGATGGAGGAGAAACGCCTATGGCCGAGTTGTCCAGTCTTGCCGACGCGGTCGCCAAGGTCCGGGAACCCGAGGTTCGATCGCTGATTAAGGAAAAACTCGAGGCCGGAGTACCCGCCAACGATATTCTGGCCGAATGCAACCAGGGCATGGTCGAGTTGGGCAATCGCTTTGCAAACGAGGAATGCTTCCTGCCCGAATTGATGTTCGGCGGCATGGTCATGAAGACGGTCATGGCCGAACTCGAGCCTCACCTCTCCGGTGCGAAGGAAACGGGTAAGGCCGGCACCGCAGTGATGGGCTCGGTGCAGCACGACGTACACGACATCGGCAAGGACATCGTCGTCATGATGCTCCAGGGCGCCGGCTTCAACGTGATCGATCTGGGCGTCGACGTCCCTCCGGAGAAGTTCGTCAATGCCATCCGCGAGCATCAGCCGCAAGTGGTCGGGATGAGCGTGCTGCTGACCACCTGTTACACCTCGGTTGTGGAAACGGTCGACGCGATCACAGCCGCGGGCCTGCGCGACGGGGTGAAGCTCATGGTAGGCGGCGCCGCCGCCAGCGCCTTGCTGGCCGAGAAGACCGGCTGCGACTTCTACGGCAAGACGGCCGTCGACGGGGTGAAATACGCCGGTAGCCTGGTGGCCGCCGGGTGAGGATGGAAATGGACCGGGACGGCACGATGCCCGCAAGGCGGGCGTAACGACTTCATCCCGGGCGGTACCGAAGGATCGGACTATGAAATACTTGAACAATCACCGTTTGCGTTCCCTCGCTGTGCCTGCGGCATTGGCCGTGCTGCTGTCGGCCGCGCCTTGCGGCGCCCAGGAGTGGGCCCGGAAGATGTTCGACCACACCTCGCACGACTTCGGTGTCGTCGCCCGAGGTGCGAAGATGGAGCACCGCTTCACGCTCGAGAACATCTACGAGGAGGATGTACGCATCGCGTCGGTACGCTCCACCTGTGGATGTACCGCGACGGAAACCAGCCGGCGACACCTGAAGACATGGGAAACTTCGGAGATCGTCGCCACGCTCGATACCCGAAACTTTCTCGGGCGGAAAGACTCGACAATCACCGTAGTGTTCGATATGCCGTTCCGTGCCGAAGTGCAGTTGCAAATCCACTCGTACATTCGAAGCGACGTGGTCGTGCAGCCGGGGGCCGCGCAGTTCGGCTCGGTCAACCAGGGAGATACCCCCGAAAGACGGCTTACGGTAAGCTACGCGGGACGGGGCGACTGGAAGATCGAAAGGATCGAAAGCGAGAACCCGTTTATCGAAAGCGAGTTCACCGAAACAAGTCGTGCCGGTGGCAAAGTCACCTACGACATTCGAGTGCGCCTGACGAACGACGCGCCGGTGGGCTACCTGCGCGATCAACTCGTGCTGATGACGAACGATCAGAATCCCCGGGCGGCCGGCGTTCCGGTGGCCGTCGAGGGAGTGGTCGTTTCGCCGTTGTCGGTCCGGCCGTCTCCGCTGATGCTGGGCGTGGCCGCGCCGGACCAGTCGCTGCCTGCCCGGCGACTGGTAGTGCAGGGCCACAAGCCGTTCCGCATCACCGGCTTCGAGTGCGAGGATCCGCGATTTACTTTCTCGGCCGACGACGAAACCAAAAGCGTGCACCTGGTTTCCGTCACGTTCACCGCCGATTCCCAGGCCGGGCAAGTCAGCAGTAAGGTCCGAATCGCCACCGATGCTGGGGACGGCAGCCCGCTTGAGGCGGTGTTGCAGGCGGTTATTGCTCCGGCGCAAGCGGAGCGATCCCTCCCGCAGCGGTAGACCGTTTGCCGCAAGGGGTAAGCTCTCCACGGGCCATTGCCAAGGTCGTCCGTTCGCGCCCCGCCTTGGCGAGCCCGACGGCCATGGTTAAACTTGGCAACTTGGTTTTGACACTTGTTGACAAGTTACCTCGCCATTGCACAAGGCCGGCGAGCAGGGGACCGTGCCCCCAGCTCCGGCGAAGATAGGAATTGACCATGGAGAAGCGAGTCTACAATTTTTCGGCCGGTCCGGCCGTGTTGCCGCTCCCGGCACTCGAAGAAGCTCAGCGAAATCTGCTCGCGCTGCCGGGGGTGGGAAGTTCCATTTTGGAAATCAGCCATCGCTCAAAAACGTTCACGGCCATCATCGAACAGGCCGAGGCGAACCTGCGGACGCTGCTGAACATCCCGGACAACTACCATGTGCTGTTCCTGCAGGGCGGGGCACAAATGCAGTTCGCCTTGGCGCCGATGAATCTCCTCGGCCCCGGCGATTCAGCCGATTACATCCTGACCGGCTCCTGGGGCAAGAAGGCCCGCGGCGAGGCCGCCAAAACACAGGGGAAAACCCGCGTTGCATTCGACGCCGCCGCCGACAACTACAATCGCGTGCCGAAACCGGACGAACTCGACCTCGATCCCAACGCGGTTTACGCGCACATCACCTCGAACGAAACGATCGGCGGGGTGCAGTTCCCTGCCGAGCCCGACACCGGCAGCGTCCCGCTGGTGTGCGACTCGTCGTCCGATTTCCTCTCGCGGCCGGTGCAAATGGATCGCTACGGCATCTTGTACGCCTGCGCTCAGAAGAACGCCGGGCCCGCCGGAGTGACTATCGTCATCCTCCGCGACGACCTGTGCGGGCGCTCGCCGGAAACCTTGCCCTCGATGCTCAGCTACAAGCTTCTCGCCGAAAACAAGTCGCTGCTGAACACGGCGCCTACCTTCGCCATCTACATGGTCAACCTGGTGACGAAGTGGTTACTGGAGGAGATAGGCGGATTGACCAAGATGCACCAAATCAATCGCGACAAGTCCCAGTTGCTGTACGATTGCATCGACGCTTCGGAAGGCTTCTACACGGTCCATGCCGAACCGCAAAGCCGCTCGATCATGAACGTGGCGTTCCGCATGAAGGATACGAGCCTTGAAGAGCCGTTCCTGAAAGAGGCCGAGAAGCACGACCTGGTCGCACTGAAGGGCCACCGGAGCGTGGGCGGCTGCCGCGCGTCGATCTACAACGCCATGCCGGTCGAGGGCGTGAAGACCCTTTGTCGTTTCATGGACGACTTCCGCGCAAAGCACGCGTAAGCCGTCCCCGCACCGCGGGATAGGCTTCCAGCCCGTCAAATCCTCTGCGCCAAACCGGCAACCACCTCGGCCAGCACGGCCACGGCCCGCTCCACGTCGGCGGCGTTCACATCCAAGTGGGTCACCATGCGGAGGGTCTGCGGACCGGTGGCCAGCACCAGCAGCCCGTTCTCCTTCAGCCGGTCGCGCAGCGCGGCGGCGGTGCCGAGCGAGGGTTCGATGCGGAAGAACAGCATGTTGGTTTCGACGGTGTCGGGCACGAGCGCGACCCCTTCGATGTGCCGAACGCCGTCGGCCAACCGTCGGGCGTTGTCGTGGTCGTCGGCCAGACGCTCGCGGTGATGCTCCAGGGCGTGCAGGGCGCCGGCGGCGACAATCCCGGCCTGCCGCATCGCGCCGCCGAGTACCTTCCGGTGCCGGAGCGCCTCAGCGATCAGTTCGTGGGGGCCGGCCAGGGCCGAGCCCACCGGCGCACCGAGTCCTTTGCTGAAGCAGACGCTCACAGTATCGAAGTGCTGCGCCCACTGCCTGAGCGGGATGGCGGTTGCGGCGACGGCGTTCCACAATCGGGCGCCGTCGAGGTGGGTGCGCAACCCTTGGGCGCGGGCCCACGCGGTGATCGCCTCGACGCACTCGTACGGTTGCACGCGCCCGCCGCCGCGGTTGTGCGTATTCTCCAGCGTTACCAGGCGCGTGCGTGCGTAATGGGCGTCGCCCGGGCGGACCATGCCCTCGAACTGCTCCGGCCGCAGTACGCCGTACTCGCCTTCGATGGTCCGCGCGGCAACGCCGCAAATCTGCGCGTACCCGCTTTGCTCGTAATGGAAGAGATGGCATCCGGCCTCGCAGAGCATTTCATCGCCCGGCCGGCAGTGGACCCGCACGCCAATCAGGTTCGACATGCTGCCCGAAGGCACGAACAGCGCCGCCTCCTTACCCAGCAGGTCGGCCGTGCGCTCTTGCAGTTCGAGCACGGTGGGATCGTCGCCCAACACGTCGTCGCCCACCTGGGCGGCCGCCATTGCCTGCCGCATTTCCGCAGTAGGCCGCGTCACTGTATCGCTTCGAAAGTCCATTAGGGTTTCCTGTACTACTAACCGCAAATATTGTGAAATTTTTCACCCAGTCATGGCCTTGGCTTCGAGCGGAAGCTCGCATTGGTTGGCGGCCCTGCCGCCCTGTGTTCCCATGTTCACGTGTCCTCTTGCCTTGTCGCTCGTCGCCGCAGCGAACCGGCCCTGGCGATAGCGCCCTAAGCTATCCGGTTCTCGCGTTGGCGTCAATCTCCCTCAGGTGCGCCGGTGGGGCTTCAGCGAACGACGCGTTGCACCGGCGATGGCGTCGTACTACACTTGGACTACACTTGGATCTACTTCAGGAGATTACCATGGCAGTTCGGCGGAACGGTTTTCCGATGTGCATCTTCCCGTGGAGCATCGCGCTTGCGGTGTTCACCTCTTTCGCCACTCTCGCCCGGGCGGAGCCGTCGCGCAACGAGCAGGCCGTTCGAGAGGTGGTCGACGGAACGCGCAAGGTGGCCCATGCAGCCTGGTGGGGCTACTGCGCCGAGGAAGCGACCGGAGCGCTTCAGGCCGCCGTCGACTCGGGCGCAGAGAAGGTGGTCGTCGAGAAGATGCCGGGACCGTGGATCGTCGACCAGATTCGCCTGGCCGACAACCAGGAGGTGTTCTTCGAGCCGGGCGTGGTGGTCGAAGCGAAGCGAGGTGCGTTTCGCGGACGGGCCGACGCTCTCTTCTCCGCTTCGAACAAGACAGACGTGAAACTGACCGGCTACGGGGCTACGCTGCGCATGCACCGGGCCGATTACGACGGGCCCGACTACGAGAAGGCCGAATGGCGCCACGTGCTCAACATTCGCGGTTGCACCAACGTGACCGTGCTGGGCCTGACCCTGGCCGAGTCGGGCGGCGACGGCATCTACCTGGGCGTCGGGCGGAACCGCGCCACGAACCGGAATGTGACCATTCGCGACGTCGTGTGCGACCGCAACTACCGCCAAGGCATCAGCGTGATCACCGCCGAGAACCTGCTCATCGAGGATTGCGTGCTGAAGAACACGGCCGGCACGGCGCCTGCGGCCGGCATCGATTTCGAACCCAACCACGCCCATGAGCGTCTGGTGAATTGTGTGATGCGCAACTGCCGGATCGAGAACAACGCCGGGCTGGGAATCCACATTTACCTGCGGCCGCTCGACGGCACGTCGGAGCCGGTTTCCCTCCGCATTGAAGACTGCGTGACCCGTGGCACGAACGCCACCTCGGCCAGCGTGGTAACCAGTTGCGGTCCGGCGGGCCCAGTGCAGGGGACGATCGAGTTCGTGAACTGCCGCTTCGAGGACGAGGGCCGAGCGGGCATTCGCGTCCACTCGAAGCCGCCCGGCGGGCTCCGTCTGCGTTTCGTCGACTGCACCGTGGCCGACGCGGCCGAGGAGCCCGATCTTCCGGCGCCCATCCGCTTCGGCACCCGACGCGGCGACCTCGAAACCACCGGCGGTGTGGAGTTCGCCAACCTGACGGTTCACGAACGGGGCGAGCGGCCGCTGATGGACTTCCAGGACTTCATCGGAGCGAACCTCAAGGGCATTACGGGCACGATTGCCGTGGAACGCGCGGGCAAGCGAACCGTATATCGGCTCGATCGGGACGTGGTCAGCCAATGGATCCCGTACGACACGGTGCTGGAGATTCCACCGGTTGCCCTGGACGACCTCCGCCTCCGGCCGGTGGCCGACCCGCCGGCGCCCGCCCCGGAGAAGCTGCCTCACCATCGCGTACGCGGCCACGGGCTGTACCTGATCCATGCGGCGGCCAGCGACGAGGTTCGCTTGCGCCTGCGGCACCAGGCCGTGGGACGGCAGCCCGGCGAGCGGATGCCGGTCCACGCGGTCGGTCCGACCGGCGAGGGGTTCAAGCAAGCTTCCGTACCGCTGGGCGAGGAAGCCGAGTACACATTCACGGCCGACGACACGGGCACGTTCGCCCTGCTTTGCGAGCCGGGGCGTCATACCGTGCAACTCCTTTCCGCCAGCCACGCTGTGTGCATTGCCGGCTGCCAGGGCCGCATCCATCTGCTGGGCACCACGGGCGATTTCTACTTTTTTGTGCCGGGCGACGCACGCCGCTTCGGCTTGCGCTTCCAGGGCGAGGGCGATGCCGAGCGGCTTTCCGCCGCCGTGTGCGACGCCGAGGGCGCCGTCCGCTGGCAACAGGCCGACATCGGACGGTCCGAATCGTTTACCGTCGACCGCGAGCCCACCGACCAAGGCGAGGTGTGGCGACTGCGGATCGACCGGCCCGAAATGGGCGTGCTGGAAGACGTTTACCTTGGCCTGCACGGCATTCCCGCAGTGCTAGGGTTCACTCCGGAAGCGCTGCTACGCCCGTGAAACACCGGCTCACCGCGATCGATGCGTTCAGGAGACGTGCGAAGTGGAAAAGGCGGTAAACCTTTCGGCTCACAGGTGCCGGAGGCGGATGGAAACGGTCTGGCCAGTGCGTTTCGCCACCAAAAGGAATGGAGGGTTCAACTCCAAGTCACGGGCAAGCAGCGCGGCGATCGATTCGGTTGTGAACCGTGGTTGGATATGGCCCGGTCGGAGATAAACGATTCCCACGAGCGGCTCGCCGCGGGCGACGGCCAGGGTGCCGAAGTCCCGGTCATGTGTGAGCACAATCCGATCCTCCGAGACAGCGAACCGCAGCAAATCTGCGTCATCGGCTGCAGCCATATCAGTTTCTGAAACATGGACGACATCCATGCCATCCGCGCGGAGATTCTCCACGACTTGCGGATGAATGTTCTCGTCGGCAAGAATACGAAAGGCCCCAAGTTTCACGATCGAATCTCGGCGGACAGCAGAATCTCGTTTTCCAGAAAACGTGCGGCGTATCGCAGGGCCTCGGCAACGTCGTCCGATGTCAGTTGTGGATACTCGCGGACAATATCTTCCCGGCTCGCGCCAGACGCCGCCAATTCCACAATGAACTCAACGCTAATGCGAGTACCCCGAATGCAGGGCTTGCCGCCAAGGACACCAAGTCGTGACTCAATTCGCTCAAACATAAGGTAACTCTCCTGCCATCGTTCTACGATCCCAGCAGCCCAGTGAACAAGCTGGCAATACCAGTGTCGTTGCGGGCCGGGTCACCGCTCGCTCTTCGCTTCGTGCCACAGGGATCGCCAGTATCGCTGGTCGAGCTTATAGGGGTCGACCGGGGCGTCGTCGGGATGGTCGGCCGGCAGGACGCCGTAGCGGCGCATTTCGCGCAGGTACTGCGGCGGCGGCTGGAAGCCCGGCATGTCGAACCGCTTGATCTCGTCGAGGTTCTCCTTGCCGGCCGCCACCATGCGCAGCAGCGTCCGGTAGTCGGCATCGTCGGGATCGGCAAAGACGTTCGCAGGCCGGTCCTCGTCCTTGCGGCAAATGCCCAACCCGCCGGCCTCTTCGCTTAGCGGGGCCAGCAGAAGGAGCGATTTCTCGGGCCGGGTAAGGTTGAACACGATGTGCCGGCTGAGACGCAGCCGGGGGTCGTTGACGTCGAACCGCCAGAAGGAAACGCCCCGCTCGTCGGAAAGCGATTTGGGCAGCACCATCGCGCCTTGATGGCACGAGGCGCAGCGGCGTTCGATCACCTCGGCCCCGGCTTGTGTGGTGGGCCAGTCGACGTCGGTATTGACCAGCCGGTTTTGGAGATAACCGCCGACGGACCCGCTGCCCAGCGCGGCGTAGGTGCCGGGGTACGGCGCCCCCACGTCGATCCACAGCCGCAGCATGGTCTTCTCCTCGTCGGTGGCCTTCACGCCGTGGTGCGAGCCGTCAAGCATCTGGAGGATTCGGCTGGCCGACGAACCCACCGATCGCGGCGGCAGGTTGCTCACAGCCCGGTTCCGGTTGTCGGAGAACAATTCGTGGACGGTCATGCTGAAATAGGCGTGCGAGAACATCGGCCCGCGGCCGCCGCTCAGCAGAATGCCGCCTTCGTAGGGCCCACCGCGGTCGGTAGCCTCCGGACCGTGGCAGTCGGCGCACAGCCGGTCGAGGATCGGCTGGATGTCGCGGGGGAAGTCGAACACGTCGGGGTAGCCGGTAATCGGCTCGATTCGGCTGGGACGGCGGGCCATGGCCTGGGCGAAATTGGGCGGCAGCGTGGTCTGCGTCCGATGCTCGTGGCAGCCCACGCAGCCGATCACCTCGCCCGGCTGCACCGTCATGAAACTGTGCATCCGCTTCACCGCCATGTCGTTCTCGTCGAGCGCCACGAAGAACAGCGACCGCAGGGCGGGCAGTTCCATGTAGGCCGAACCGTCGGGCTCGACCGGCACGGTGCCGAGCACTCGCTCCAACGTGAACGAGCCGCCGTAGGTGAGCGGGTCCATGCCGCCGGTGAAGTTGATCGGCTTCGGCAGCGACTCGAGGATCAAGAGCTTCTTGATGTCGCCCCGTTCGACGCCTTCCATGTTGCGCCCCTTGTACACGTCCATCAGCAGGGCGGCGCCCGTTTCAAACCGCGGGTCGGCCCGGTCGGGGATGACGGGCTCGCGCGGGCGGCGGATTAAGGGCCGCGGCTCGTGACACTCCAGCCCCGCCGCCGCCTCGTCCGGCCGCACGCGGAAGATTTCCCTCGCATGCCCCTCGGCATTGAGGATCACGATGCGCGGGCCCTGGGCCGCGAGAAACGCCTCTTCGGAAAACGCCCAGGGATCGCGGAAATTGGTCTCGCCGGTTACCGCCTTGGCGAAGCCGCGGTCGTCGGGCCCTCCGCGCGGGTCGAGTAGAGCCACCGCACCGTCGTGCTCGCGCCGTCCGTGGCCGGGTGAGAAAATCGCTACCACCTTGCGGGTTTCGGGCACCGGCTTCGCGTCGATCATCAGGATGCCCGGGTGCTCGTTCCCAAAAAAGACCATTTGGCCCGTGCCGTCCGGGTTGGCCGTCCACAGGTGATGGTAGTCGACTTGCGATCGGTCGACGTACTCCCATCGCTGGTATAGGATGCGTCCGTCGGACAGGGTCCAGGGCGTATTGTCGTGTTCGACGTTGGCCGAAATGGGCTGAATGCCGCTTCCGTCGGCCTCGCACCGGTGCAGGATGGCCACCTGCGTAAGCCAACAGTTGACCCAGCGATGGCAGCGGCTGGAAACGAACACGATCCGGCCGTCGGGCAGGTAGCAGGGTTCGATGTCGTCGTAGGGGCCGTCGGTCAGTTGACGCAGGTTGCTCCCGTCGGCGTCGATTTCGTACAGGTGGTAGTAGGGGCTGTCGCCCTTGCGGTAGGAGAAGAGGATCTTCTCCGCATCGTAGTGGACCACGGGGTCGCGGACCGCGCCCTTGACGTCGTCGAGCAGGACGGTCACTTCGCCCGAGTCGATCCGCATGCGGCACAGCTTTCCGCCGGGTCCGTAGGTGAGCCGCTCTTCGTCCTCGGCATAGTAGCCGAAGTTGGCGTACCAGTGACCGTCTTTGCCCGGCTGACGCAGCGCGAACACAATCTCTTCGACGCCCTGCCCGCGCAACACGTCGAGCACGGACCGAACGGCCTCGGCTTCAGCTTCCCTGGCGCGGCGCCGCACCTCGGCCAACACCTGCGCGGCTTCACCCTCGAATGCGATTTCCCAGATGGACACAAGCCCGAAGGAGCCGGGCTTCAGACAGTGGACACGGACGTACCGGCCTTGGGCCTCCAGGGGACCGGTCGCTTCGCGGCCACCTTTTCCTTCACGCTGCCGGTACACCGTTTGCCACCGGCGGCCGTCGTCGGAAACTTCGATATCGTATTCGGCAGCGTAAGCCCGCTCCCAGTGGATCACCAACCGCCCGATCGACACCGGGCGTCCGAAGTCGAACTGAATCCACTCGGGCCGGTCTTCCGCTCGGGTGCTGGCCCAGCGCGATTGCATATTGCCGTCCATCGCGTGCAGCGGCGCGTAATTGCCGGGATGGATCGACGATGCCGTCACCCGCGGCTGAATCGCCTCAGCGGCTTCGGCTGCCCTGGCGGGCCGTTCCGTCGCCATAAGAAGCAACCATGCCACACAAATCGCCAAGCAACCAGCAAGCCGAAACATCATGCCGTTTTCCTCCATTGCGCGAGCCGTTTGCAGGCCATGGGCCAAGGGCCGGAATTCAGTATCCAGCCTAGCGTGAACAGCAAGCCGCGTCAACCCACCGTCCGAACACGGCCGGCCGCCGCCGTACGTCATACGTCGCGGCGCGCAGCCCGGTTCTGCCGCGGACGTCGAGCGTGGGAACGACTTGCGGCCGACCGCGTCATCCGGTCGCTTGTACCGGTATGCCGTCACGGCCTATAATTATCCCACTCCACCGACCGGGCGGCCGGCCCACGGCTTCCCTCCCACCCGAACCAGGAGACCTTCCCATGACAGATTCGTCAAGCGCCCCATCCCGCCGGCAGTTTCTCAAGAGCGGCGGAGCCATCGCGGCCGGTTCGGCCTTGGCGGCGACGGCCGTTCCGCATGTCCATGCAGCCGAGGACAACACGATCCGCCTGGCCCTGATCGGCTGTGGCGGTCGGGGGCGGGGCGCCGTGGCCAACGCCTTCAATACGTCCGAAATGGGCCCCATCAAGTTGTACGCCATGGCCGATCTGTTCGCCGATCGCCTGCAAAGCACCGAAAAGCTGTTCGCCTCGCGCTACGCCGACCAGTTCGACGCCCCGCCCGAACGCCAGTTCCTCGGATTCGACGCCTACAAGCAGGCCATCGACTGCCTCCGCCCCGGCGACGTGGCCATGATTACCAACTTCGCCGCATGGCGGCCCCTGCAAGCCGAGTACGCCGTGAGCAAGGGCATCAACGTATTCATGGAGAAGTCGTTCGCGACCGACCCGCCGGGCGTGCGACGGATCCTCAAACTGGGTGAAGAGGCCGCAAAGACAAACGTGAAGGTCGCCGCCGGCCTGCAATGCCGCCACAGCCGGGCCCGGCAGGAGTTGATCAAGCGAATTCGCGACGGCGAATTGGGCGACATCCAACTCATCCGCGCCTACCGCCTCGAACCGACGTTCGATCTTCCGCCCAAACCCGAATCCGTCAGCGAGCTGCACTGGCAAATCCGCCGGTTCATCCATTTCAACTGGGTTTCCGGGGGCCTGTTCGCCGAGATGGACATCCACCAGATCGACGAAATCTGCTGGTTGAAGGATCAGTGGCCGGTCACGGCGTTCGGCATGGGCGGACGAAACCCGGATCACCGCAACCGCTCGCAGATTCTCGATTCGTACCACGTCGAGTTCACCTTTCCGGACGGCACCAAGGGCACCGACGACGCCCGGTACGTCAGCAACACCTACAGCGACTTTGCCACGTACGTGCACGGCACGAAGTGCGCGGCCCAGTTTTCCGGGCCGGTGCACCGGGGCGACGTTCACATATTCAAAGACCAGCGCATCGATAAGGACAACATCGCCTGGAGCGCCGCGCCGGAAGAGTCGAGCCCCTGGGACGCGGAGTGGAAGGTACTGATCGACGCGATTCGCAACGACAAGCCGCTGAACGAGGCGAAGCGTGCGGGCCTGTCGAACCTGGCCGACATCATGGCCCGCGCAGCCATCCACTCGGGCCGGATGGTTACCTGGGACGAGGCGATGGCCTCGAACTTCCGGTGGTGCGACTATACCGACACGATGACCGACGACTCGCCGCCGCCGGTGCTGCCCGACGCCGAAGGCTATTACCCGGTGCCGAACGCGGGACAATGGACGGAGCTGTAGCTCACGGCCGCTCCTCGATGCGGTACAGGTGCGATCGGGTGCGGAGCAAGAGGGTGCGGTCGCCCAGGGCGACGGGCGAGGCCATGAAACCGGCGTCCAGTTCGTTCTCGGCCAGAACGCGAAACTCGCGTTCGGCGCCGATCACGACCGCGGGGCCCCGCTCGCTGAAAAAGTAGATGCGTCCGCCGGCCAGCAAGGGCGAGGCGCTGTAGTTGCCGCCGATCCGCTGTTTCCACACTTCCTCACCCGTCTCGGCGTCGAGGCAGGTGGCCACGCCGGCGTCGTTGATGAAAACGATCAGTGCGTCGTCGACCACCACGGGCGAGGGCTTGATCGGCGCACCGCGTTCGTAACGCCACGCGACGTGCGTTTCGGTAACATCGCCTCGCCCGCTCGGGTCGACGGCCAGCAGGACGGGCCGGGGATGGCTGGTGTTGATAATGACACGGCCGGCGGCGAATACGGGGCTCGACGCCGCGTTGTACCCGTTGAACGAAACCGTCCACAGCTCCTCGCCCGTCGCGGGATCGTACCCGAAGGCGGCCATCGCCCCAACGCTGACCAACTGCGTCCGGCCGTTCACGTCGCACAGGATCGGCGTGCCGTAGCCCTTGCGGTAGTCGCCCTCGAGCAGCACGTTTCCGTCGGCATCGTAATCGCGCCAATTGGTGGAGCGTTCGGTCCGCCACACGGTCTGACCGGTTTTCGCGTCGAGGGCGGCCAGGTACTGTACGTCGATGCCGTCCATGGTAAGGATCAGCTTGTCGTCGGCCAGGATTACGGAGGAGCCCGGCCCGCGGAAATGACGGCACGGCAAATCGCGCCGCTGCCAAAGTACCTCGAACGTGTCGGTATCGACGGCCGCGGTGCCGTAACTGCCGAAGTGGGCGAAGAACCGTCCCGGCTCGATGGCCCCGCTCGGAGCGGCGTAGCAGTTGACCGCATTGCCCAGCGGCTCGGGCTCCTCATTGTAGAACAACCGCTCCCGGTGCAGCACCTTGCCGCTGTCGAGTTCGATGCAATAGACGAACATCTCGTGTCCGTCTTCCGTGGCGCTGGTCAGCCAGATTTGCCCGTCCAGCACCACCGGCGTCGACCAGCCGAGATGCGAGATGGGCGTCTTCCACACCACGTTCTCCCGCTCGCTCCACGTAAGCGGCAGGTTACCCGCCTTCGCGGAACCGTCCTGCGACGGTCCCCGGAACACGGGCCATCTTTCCGCAGCCGCAGAGACCGCCGCACCTGCCAGCACCGCCGCAAACCAGAACCCGCAAAAATGCCGCCAAACGAACCCAAGCATCGCGTGTCTCCGGGGGAAAATGTTATCCTGGCTCTTTCGTACAATTATTTGCCCGGCACGGGCAACGTGGGATAAGCTTCCAGCCTGTCCCTGTCATTTCCGCCGACAGGCGGCAAGCCTATCCCCCGCAATTCGGCAGGTCATTATCTTGCACCGCCTCGCGCATGAACTTCAGCGGCAAGACGCATTCCCGCACTGCACCGCTCCAGTGTAGCCGGGGGAAAACGCCGTGGCAAGGACGAACCCAAAGCGGAAAACAGGCCATTGGAAGGATAGTTGTTGCTTGCTGGTTGCAGCAGGTGGATTCAAGAGCAGTATCCCGTCGCGTCGGAAACGTGGAGAGGTTTCGGGAGCGGGGTGCTCCGATCAGGGCCAGCCCTTCGGGCTTCTCTCGGACGTAACCGCTCACAGGTCGGCGGCGCTCGGGAAAACGGCTGATGTCTTCACCAGGCCACCTTGGCCTGCACAATTTCTGCGAGCAATCATGGGCACGGCCTATCTTACCATCGGAGTCGAGGCCGTTTGACGGAATCTGCTGGGTGTTTCCCCCGTATAGCGACGGAATACAGTGGCAAAGTACTGCGGGGTCGAGAACCCGAGCGAGGCGGCCAGTTCGGCGATGCTTTTTTCGGTTGTCGCCAGCAGGTCCTTGGCGCGTTCGACTCGCTGCCGCATCACGTAGTCCGCCGGCGGAATGCCAACCTCGGCCTTGAATCGGGCCTTCAGCCGCGATTGGGAAAGGCATGCTTGTTGGGCCAGGTCGCGTACGGCGAGCGGCTCCCCCAGGTGGTCGAGTATGAACCGGCACACTTCCTGCATTTCGGGGCTGATCGCCGGCTCCTGTTCCAAGGCCGACTCGACCAAGTCGAGAAGGAATCGCAGCAGCAGGTTTTGCAAATCGGCCACCCGAAGGGGGCCGTCGCGCCGATCGAAGACCTCGAAGATGCGGTCGAGCGTTTTCTTGATTTCATGGCCCGCGCGGAACTGGCGGGGCAGGTGGAGCAGTTGGCCGACCAGCTCTCTCGCCTCCGACGCCCTCAACCCAAGGAAGCCCCGGTTGCCCTTGGGCACGAACAGCAACATCCAGTAGAGTTTGCCCTTGCCTTCGGGCGTACGGCCGGTGCCGTGGCGTTCGCCCGGAAAGGTCAGGAACAGGTCCCCGCCGGTCAAGTGATAGGGAGTGCCGCGCACCACGTAGGTCTGTTCGCCGCTTTCCAGGAAGCAAATTTCCAGCATTTCGCCGTGCGAATGGTCCTCCAACACGCCGTGGGCCGTGGAATAGCTGTAGCGGCCCAGCACGGCGATGTCGCGGAATCCTACCTGGCGGAAATCGAGGATCCGCCGTTCGTCCGAGGGATCGACGAGGATCTGGTCCATAGTGGAAATCGTCCTGCAATAGCCCGCGGAAAGTTTTCACCGCTCCGCCGGAGCAATCATCAGAATAGCCGAAAAAACTGTTTCATGTCGAGGGAGATCAGTCCAGAGTGTGTTTCATATTGTACTTCGGTACAGAATTGGCTTGACTGGCTGGTGGGTTTCAAGCACAATCGGCGTTGCAGGCCCCCTCGTGCCGCCTGTGCGATGAGGAGAGGGCCAATTTGTGCACGTATTTCCAGTGCATCGAAGCAAGTCGACCATTTTCAACATTCGCCTTGTCGTCACGGGAGGTAATCACATGGGTTCACACGCGGCGCACAAAACGGTGGGGGTCGCCGGCATGGCAATCCTTTTGGTCCTTGGCTCGGCGTCGGGAACGAGCCGCGCCGCGCCAGTCGCGTGGTGGACGTTCAACGACGGCCCCGGTTCCGGCACCGCGGTCAACTCGGTCAGCCCTTACCACGGCGCGCTGCAGAACATGGACAATTCCGCCTGGTCCACGGATACACCATCCGGTACCGGCTACAGCCTCGGCTTCGACGGCACCAACCAGTACGTCAACGTGCCGGACCATGAAGCGGTCGACATCGGCACGTCGAGCTTTTCGGTGAGCATGTGGCTGAAGCGCGAGCGCGACGGCCGGATCGAGGGCCTCCTCGACCACGAATCGGGCGGGGCGAATCTCTACGGCTACCAGACGCTGTTGCTGGACAACAATCGACTTCGCGTTCGAGTGCAGGATCGCAGCAACCATGTGCTGATCGATTCGAACAACGCTCCGGAGGGCAAGATCACGGCCGACGGCGAGTGGCATCATGTCGTGTTCGCCGCCAACCGCGATCCGAATAGTGCGGCGGTCGGCGGGGTCTTCTATATCGACGGCGTCCGCCAGGCGCCCGGCAGCATGGCCAACGTCACGGGCGATCTGTCGACCGACCAGGACTTCTGGATCGGCATTTTGAATGGGAACGAGGCATTCCAAGGCAATATCGACGAGGTGCAAGTCTACCAGCAGGCCCTGCCGCGCAGCGCGGCGTTGTACCTGCGCGACAACCCCGACCGAGCGGTCTTCTTGCAGCCTATCGCGCCGGAGGTATGGCACAGCCACGACGCTGCCGAGCCGGGTAGCGATCCGACGAATACGTGGACCACGACGACGGAGTACATCGGCCGCCCCATAACGTGGACCACTCCGCCCGCATACATAGCCGACGACAACTTCGCGCAAACGGGCAGCCAACCCGGTATCGCCGCTGCGTACCAGTTCGACGGCAGCGCCGTCGCCCAGTTTCAGGATTTGGCCGGCATCCAAAACACCCCGGTAACTTTCGAGGTGTGGTTTCGTCCTGCCGATAACCTGGGGCAGGAGGTGCTTCTGGAGCTAGGCGGTTCGACGGGCACGTCCTTTTCACTCGACGGTGAAGACCTGCGATTCGTTACCTCCGGAGGTGGAACAAACGTCGTCCTCCCGGCCGCCGATTACCTGACGCCGGAGCGGATTCGCGACTTCGTCCAGGTGGTGGGCGTCATCGATCCGACCGAGGGGCATACCGCCTTCTATGTCGACGGTCAACGGATGGCCACGGTCGATGAGGCGCCTAGCCTTTGGACCGGGACGGACGATAACGGCCTGGGCGGTATCGATAACCTTGTCGGCGGCGCAAGCGCATTCGACTTCACCGGCTACGAAAACTTCGAGGGCGAGATCGCCATCTACCGGATGTACCAGCGCGCGCTGTCACCGGGAGAAGTGTGGACGAATTACCGTGCCGTCGTACCGGAGCCGGCCAGCGTATTGCAAATCCTGTTTTGTGGCTTGGCCCTGCTCGTCGGGCTGGGCGGTCGACGCCGGCATACCGGCGCGTGAGTGGGGAACGCACGATGAATACGTGACTTGGTCACCAAGGGCAATCGGTCGCGTAGTGTAGGCAACTTGCATGCGTAGGACCTGAGTGGCGACACCGCCTATCTGCGTTTCAAGGGCAGTGACGGCACGAACAACAATGGGCTGTGGAATGTCGATGCCCCGCCGGGCCCGGCGACTGCCACCCCATCGAATGCCTGGTTCAACGTCGCGGCCACTTGGGACGGTACGACCAATCCAAACGGCGTGTTTCATTGTACTACTAACCGCAAACATCGTGAACTTTTTCACATAGTCATGGCCTTGACGTCGAGCGGAAGCTCGCATTGGTTGACGGCCCTGCCACCTTGTGTACTTCAGTACGAAGTTCGCTTGAATGGCCCTCCGACTTGGACGAAACTTGAGGGCCTTGCCCAAGAGCAGCGAAAACGAATTGCAGCCGGACCAGGAGGATGCCAGCATGGGCGCGCGACGTGCGAGTGGTTTTACACTCGTTGAACTTCTGGTGGTCATCACGATCATCGGCATTCTGATTGCGCTGCTGCTGCCGGCCGTGCAGAGCGCGCGCGAGGCCGCTCGGCGGTTGCAGTGCGCGAACCATCTCAAGCAAATCGGGCTGGCATTCCATCATCACCACGAGTCGGCGGGCCATTTCCCGACCGGCGGCTGGGGGTGGTGGTGGCATGGCGATCCGGACCGGGGCCTCGGAGTCGATCAACCGGGCGGATGGGTGTACAACATCCTTCCGTTCCTCGAACAGCAGGCGCTGTACGATCTGGGCGCCGGCGGCACGGCCGCGGAAAAAGACGCCGCCAACAAGACTCGGTGCGAAACGCCCTTGGCAGCCTTCGCGTGCCCCACGCGGCGCAGGGCCGTCGGCACGCCGAATACGGTAGCACACGCCCCCTTCTACGGTTCCGCCAAACCCGACGCGATGGCCCGGACCGACTACGCGGCGTTGGCGGGCGATTGCGAAGCCATGCGGTCCACCCGCGACGCCATCGACGGCCAACCCACGACCCGCCCGCAGGGCGAGAACCCGGCGTTCTCCTGGCGCGACGTCTCCTACCATACCGGCATCGTCTACATGCGGAGCATGGTCGACGCCGCCTATGTTCGCGACGGGTTGAGCAATACCTATATGGTGGGCGAGAAGTACATGAATCCCGACCACTACATGACCGGCGAGGATCCGGGCGACAATCACGATATGTATATCGCGCACAACAACGACAGCCTTCGGTGGACGTGGCACAATCCGAACAATCCCCAGCAAAGCTACGTGCCCCTGGGCGACCGGCCCGGCATTGTGGCGTGGGAACGGTTCGGGAGTGCCCATGCTTCGGTTTGGCAAGTGGTGTTCTGCGACGGCTCGGTCCGCTCGATGCGTTTCGGGATCGACCCGGAGGTCCACCGGCGGCTGGGGAACCGGCAATCGGGCCTTCCGGTCGACAGCAGCCAGTTCTGAACTCGGCCTTCGGCAGCGAGTCGGGCTTTCGTTTGCGCCGTGTCGAAGACTCATCATCGATGGCAAACCCGGGGCTGTAGACGGCTCCACAACAAGGAGAAAGACGATGCCCGGGCGATTGGGCCGATCGGAACAACCTGAAACAACCACACGCCGACGTTTCTTGCGCGCCGGTGCTGCAGCCGGGGCGGGACTGCTCTCGCCGGCAATGGCGTGGTCTGCTGACAAGCTACCGGAATCGTCCCAGCCCCGCGAACCGGGCTTGGCAGCACTGGTGGGAATCGGAACGCGGGTGTCCATTACCCCGAACTTGGTATGGCGAGAAACGCCTACGCCCTTCCAAATCGTTATCCGTTTCGGCATGGAAGGATTGAGGAAGGGCGTACCTTTGGGCCTGATCAACGGCTCCTACATCGATCGCTGGAAATTCGGATTTCCAAGTCATTGGTGGGGCGGGGAGCCGCCCTGGCAGACCAACGAGCCCGCCGCGCCGAACTATACCACCGCCTCGTGCAGCCGGGAAGATGTAACGATAGCGCTCACAGTCGGCACTCGGGGATGGAGAACCCATCCGAGGCCGCCTTATGGCAATGCGGTGGGCCACTTCGGCCGCTCATTACGGAACCGGCTTCGGTACGTCCTAGAACTCACGGCGGACGGCGATCTGCACGAAGGCGACACGATCGTCATCGCCTGGGGCGATCCCCGCCGTGGCTCGCCCGGTGCGGGCACGCCGGCAGCCGGCATGAACTACTTCTTCATGCCGTTCCGGTTCGACCGATTGCCTGAGCATGACGGCGAGTTGCCGATCCGCCGCGGCGAGTACCATTCTTTGCCGTGTATTCGGGTTCGCGGGCGGCAAGCCACCCGTTTCCACCTCGCGTGCCCCGCGCTGGCGGCCCAAGGAGAATCGTTCACGCTGACGCTGGCCGCCCTCGACGAGTACGGCAACGCCGCAGAAGACTACGAGGGCGAGGTAGCGCTAAGTGCGGACGGCGCCGGAATCGCCGTGCCGCAAAGCGTTCGGTTCACCAAGGCCGACCGGGGTGCCCGCGTGGTCGAAAATCTTTGCGCGAACAAACCGGGCTGGCACACGATCACCGCGGCCGCCGGCGAGCTTTCCGGCCGCTCGAACTATGTGGTTGTCACGGAAGAGGAGCCCCCGGCCCGGCTCTACTTCGGCGACATGCATACGCACACGCTCGATTGCGACGGTACGCCCGATATCGTCGACCATTTCAACCACGGCCGCCATGTAGCGGGCCTCGACTTCGGCGCCGTTTCGTGCCACGCCGAGTATTTCGGTTCGGTCGCGGCCTGGGAACGGTATCTGCGCGAGACCACCCGCGCACATGTTCCCGGGCGGTTCGTCACCTTCTACGGCTACGAGTGGGCGAGCCAGGGACATACGAACGCCTATTTCCTGGATGCGGACGACGTGGTGCTTCTGAACGGCCCGGCCGTCAGCGACGCCATGCCGGGCGGCGACGCATACCGGCAACTCCGCCGCACGGAAGCCGACTTCATGCAGACCCTCACGGGCCTGAAACAACGCGTGTTTTGCATTGCCCACTGCCACACTGCGTACAGCCCCGGGGTGGACGACGCCGTGCTCTGGCTCGACGAAATCTACTCGTGCCACCGGCGCGACCGGACCGCCCGGGAGAACCGCCTGCGGCGCAACCTCGAAAGGGGGTTACGGCTGGGAGTGGTGGCCGGCTCCGACCAGCACCGGCTGTTGATGGGGCACGCCTGCAAGAACCCGGGTAGACGCTGGCCGCAGGGCGGCTGGGAGAACTGCCAGTATCAAACGGCCGGCCTGCAGGCGACCTTCGCAACGGAGCTTTCCCGCGAAGCACTGTATGAAGGCATGCAGCAGCGCCATACCTACGGCACTTCCGGCGCTCGCATGGTGCTGCTGTTCTCGTGCAGCGGCCGGCCGATGGGCTCGCAACTTCGTCTGCCGCCCGGGGCCGAGCGCAGCTTCCGCATCGAAATCGGGGGCACCGCGCCGCTTTCCGAGGTGGTCGTGTGCCGGTTCGATGGAACCCAGTGGACCGAGCCATGGAAGCATACGCCGGACGGCCCCGACCGCTGGGTAGGCACTTGGTGTGACGAGTCGTTCGACGGCAAAGGCATTTACTATCTGCGCGTTACTCAAAAGGACGGCGAACAGGCGTGGTCGAGTCCCATTTGGATCGACCGGGACTCCGGATAACTCCTCGAGTCGCGGTGCGAATCCCTCGCTCACTCGGCGGTGTGGCCATGTCATCCATACGTATTTCCTGGATCAGAAAGGACCCAACGATGAACCTTCCTCGCATGTTTTTCACTGGTTGCGTATTGTTCTTGCCGGCTGCGTTGCCCGCTCCTGCGACGGCGAACGCTCCGGGGGCACCGCGGCCCGACATTCTGATCCTCATGCCCGATCAGTGGCGGGGCGACTGCCTTTCGGCACTGGGGCATCCTGCGGTGCAGACACCGGCAACAGACCGGCTGGCTCAGCAGGGCACGCTGTTCCGCCGCGCTTACACCACCGTGCCCTCGTGCATTCCCGCCCGCTATGCCATGCTCACCGGGCTGTTCCCGCAAACCAGCGGCGTGGTCGGCTATCGCGGTGGAGTTCCCCTCACCGCACCCACCAAACCGCAGCTATTGCGCGACGCCGGCTACCGCACCGCCCTGGTGGGCCGCAACATGCACCAGTCGGTCGGTTCCGAAGCGCTGGGCTACCAGGTAGCTATCGGCGGGTCCACCTACGTGACCCACGACGACTACGACAAGGCCCTGCGGGAAACGGTGTCGGGGAGCGGCGGCATCAAGGCGCTGGTGAATTCGCTGGGGCTCAGCTACAACCACTGGCAAGCCGCACCCTGGCCGCTGGCCGAGGAACTGCATCCGACCGCGTGGGTAGCCCGGCAGGCACGCCGTGTGGTCGCCGAAACGCCGCCGGAGGAGCCGCTCTTCCTGACCGCGTCATTCTATGCCCCCCACCCTCCCCTTTTTCCTCCCAAGCAGTATTACGACAATTATCTGCAAAAGGAATTGCCTGAACCGGCCCGCGGCAACTGGGTCGATTGGGACAAAATCACCCCCAAGGGCACGCACGGCGGCAGCCGAGTATTGCTGGAAGGCGAGCGGCTGCGAGCGGCGCAGGCTGGGTATTTCGGGCTGATTGAGCATCTCGACGCCGAGTTCGCGCCACTCATGGCTGCCTTCAAGGCGCGGAGCGAAAAGGCCGGGCGGCCCTGGGTGATTGTCGTCACCTCCGACCACGGTGAAATGCTGGGCGACCACGGCTATTTCCGCAAGTGCGAACCGTACGAAGGCTCGGCGAACATCCCAATGATCATCGCCGGCTCGGAGGAATTGGGCTTCCGCGCAGGACAGCGGTCGAACCAGCCGGTCTGCCTCGAAGACCTCCTGCCGACGCTGGCCGAGCTTGCCGGCGTCGAGCCGCCCGAGGTCGACGGCGTTAGCCTCGTGCCGGTGTTGCGGGGCCAAAAGCAAAAAGTGCGTCCTTTGCTGCATTTCGAACATGCCACCTGCTATAGCCAGCCGCAGGCGTTCCACGCGCTGACCGACGGGCGGATGAAGTACATTTGGCGTACGGCCGAGGGCGCCGAGCAGTTGTTCGACCTCGACGCCGATCCGCGGGAGGAGCACGATCTGGCCCGCGACGCCGACCATCGCGACGAACTCCAGCGATGGCGCCGGCGGATGGTCGAGCGGCTCGCGCCCCGGCCCGAAGGCTTCTCCGACGGCGAGCGTTTGATCCCCGGACGCCCTTACCCACCGGTGCAGGCCGGTGCAGGTCGGAGCGGAAACTAACACATCCCTAGTTGGCCGAGTGGGCCAAGAAAGGATAATCGATGAATCAATCCGTGAAGCGAGTCATCCCGCCAGCAGAAACATTCCACAGAGAGCCGAGGTTGAACATGCCTGAAACAAGCGATTCCTCTCGGCGCGGCTTCTTGAAGACGGCCGCGGCCGGCGCCCTGGCGGCCGGCTTGCCCCTGGCCCGTTCGGCCCATGCGGCCGGCAGCGATGTGCTGCGTGTGGGACTAGTCGGATGCGGGGGGCGCGGCACGGGCGCCGCGGTCAATGCACTCAGCGCCGACCCAAACACCCGGCTGGTCGCCCTGGCCGATGCATTCGAGGAGCGAATGCCCGGCACCGCCGCGCGGCTCCAGCAGGCCAAGGGGTCGCAAGTGACCGTCGACGCCGACCATCAGTTCAGCGGCCTCGACGGTTATCGCAAGCTGATCGAGTGCGTCGACGTGGTGCTGTTGGCCACTCCGGCGCACTTCCACCCGATTCACCTGACTGCCGCTGTTGAAGCCGGCAAGCACGTGTTCGTCGAAAAGCCGCATGCAGTCGATCCGCACCAGGTACGCATGGTGAAGGCAGCCTGCGATTTAGCCAAGGAGAAGGACCGCTGCGTGGTCTCCGGGCTTTGCTGGCGTTATCACACCGGGATGCAAGAGACAATGAAGCGAGTGCTCGACGGCGCGATTGGGACGGTGGTGTCGGTGCAGGAGACCTACATGACGGGCTTCTCTTGGACCCGTCCCCGCATGCCCGACGATACCGAAATGAAATACCAGATGCGCAACTGGTACAACTTCCACTGGCTCTCCGGCGATCTGCCGGGCCTGACGCTCATCCACAGCATCGACAAAGGCTCGTGGGCGCTGGGCGACGTGCCACCGGTGCGAGCGTGGGCGACCGGGGGGCGGCAGGTCCGCACCGGGGCGCAATACGGCGACGTGTATGACCATCATGCCATCGTCTACGAGTACGCCGACGGTGCCCGGATGCACGCCTACGTGCGGCAGCAGACCGGCTGCTATGACAGTGTCGAAGACCGCTTGCAGGGCACCAAGGGCCGCTGCAACCTGATGCGTCACCAGATTACCGGGGAAACCGAGTGGCGCTATGAGGGGCCGGGGTGCAACATGCACCAGGCCGAGCACGACGCGATGTTCCGTGCCATTCGCAGCGGCGAGACAATCAACAACGGTCACTACATGGTCGTCAGCGATATGTTGCAGATTATGGGGCGGATGGCGTCGTACACCGGCAAGGTCGTTACGTGGGACGAGGCGATGGCTTCGCCCCTGAACCTGGCTCCCTCGGCGTACACGTGGGACGCCACCCCGCCCACGCAGCCCGACGCCGAGGGCAACTACCCAATCGCCATGCCGGGAATAACGCAGTAAAGGCGACCAAGCGACATGGGGGTTGAATCCCGGCCTGCCATATTGTTTTTCGGGGCTATCCCATGGAACCAACAGACTGGAAGCCCATCCTTTGAGGAAGATCGCTATGTTGCATACAGCCATGACCGCACGGGAGAGAATGCTGGCCGCCCTGGCCGGTAAGACGGTCGACCGAGTTCCTGCAGGGCCGCTGGCGTGTCACAGTTGTGCACCGCTCGTGGGCGCGTCGCTACGACAATACAGCCTTTCCGCCGAAACGTTAGCCGCGGCGGTGATCCGTTACGCCGAGCGGTTCGAGCCCGACGCCGTCTGGATCTCGGCCGATACATGGGTGACGGCTGAGGCCATGGGAGCAAACGTGACGGCCGAACGGGAGGACCAGCCTGTGGCGGGCAGCGGGATCCCGCGGGTGCGCACGCCAGCCGACGCCGAATCGATTCCTCCACCCGACCCGCACCGTGCCGGCCGGTATCCGCTCATGCTGGACGCCACCCGCCGCGTCCGCGAGGCTCTGGGAGACGGCGTATTCCTTGTGGCCTGTTTCGACCAGTATCCGTTTTCCGCGGCGTGCGCGTTGATGGGAATCGAGCGGGCCATGACCGCGGCCATTGAGCAGGACCAAGGGTTGCTTTATCAGGTTATGCAAGAAGTGGCCGACTACGCTGTGGCCTACGGCGAGGCGCTGGTGGAGGCGGGTGCCGATATGCTCAGCGGCGGCGATTCGCCGGCTGGGCTGCTCGGCCCGAGGCTCCATGCCGAGGTTGCCGCCCCCTTCGAACAGGAACTGGTCGAGCGGCTGCGGACAGCGACCGGCAAGCCCGTGTCGCTGCACATTTGCGGCGATACGACGTCTTTACTGCCGGCGATGGCTCGAACGGGTGCCGACATCCTGGAACTCGACCATCGTGTCGACATGGCCGCGGCCGCGCGAATCGTCGGACCCGGCATAACGCTCTGGGGCAACCTCGAGCCCGTGGGGCTGTTGCTACGCGGAACCCCGGAAGAAGTTGCGGCTGCCACCGAACGCCTGCTGCGCGGCATGGAGACGGCAGGACACCGGCGATTCGTGCTCAGCTCCGGCTGTACACTTTCCGTCGGCACGCCAGCCGAGAACCTCGACGCCATGTTCGCGGCATTAAGGACATAACGCGGGACAGGCTTCTGCTGAAAGGCTAAAAGCCTATCCGGCAGGAAAAGCAGTGTATCGAAAGGATTTTCTATGGCAAACGAGAAGTATGGCGTGTTGGTCCTTGGCGCCGGTTGGGTTTCGACCCAGCATATCAGCGCCTACATGAAGAATCCCACCACCGAGGTCCGGGCCCTCTGCGACATCGACCTGGCGAAGGCGCGGCAGCGGGCCGATGAGTTCGGGCTTGCCCGCGCCGCCCTCTACGACAACGTGGATGACGCATTGAAGCACGAGGGAATCGACCTCGTGTCGATCTGCACGCCGCAACACGTCCACTGCGAGAACACCCTGGCGGCCGCGGCGGCCGGCAAGCACATGCTCATCGAAAAGCCGGTGGCCAATTCGCTCGGCGAGTTGCGGCGCATGCAGGATGCGGTACAGCGGGCTGAGGTGAAGACGGTAGTCGGCTTCGTCCTCCGCTGGAATCCGCTCTTCCAGGAGATCAAACGCCGAATGGCCGAAGGTGCCCTGGGCGAGGTCTTCTGCGTCGAAACCGACTACCATTCCTACAACAGCGATTGGTGGGGCGGCTGGGAGCAGGGGCGGCGGAAGGACCTGGCCGTCAGCGCCATGGCCGTTGCCGGCTGCCACGCCGTCGATGCGCTGCGCTGGTTCGCCACGACCGACGCGAACGCCGCCGCCGAGCCGGTCGAGGTTTTCGGCTACGCCGCCGGCAAACGC
>CAYPWB010000002.1:0-1206 GCA_964414315.1 uncultured Planctomycetaceae bacterium
AACCTTACGAAAGGGTCTCGATGGCAATGTCAGGAAAGCCTGCTAAACGCAAATCCTGCGTCAGAAACCGCTCGCAGCCGTGTTCGACGGCGGCGGCCAGGTGCAGAGAATCCATGGGCGAGTACCTGTACTGCGCCCGAATGGCCGCCGCGCGGTTGCACACGCTGGGCGCGATCGCTGTTACATCCACGTCGTCCGAGTCGAAATAGTTGTCCAGTGCAGAAAGCGTGATGGTGTCCCCCAATCGCAACGGGCGCACCCGGCATTCCATGCGCACGAGATCGCTCACCACCAAGCGTTCTCCTCGCCTAAGAAGCGACTGGATGCACTTCGCGGCGATCGGACCGAACTCGGGCGTCCGCTCGATCAGGTAGATGACGATGTTGCTGTCGAGGAATACCGACATGACCGTCACTCCTTGCCTTTCGCCGGTCGTTGCCCAATCGCTTCAATCGCCTGCAGCCGTTGTTCATCTTCACCGCGCATGGCGGCGATTTCGGCGTCGATCTCTTGCCTGCTTCGCCCAACCATTCCGCGCGCCTGCCGCTGAGCCCAAATCTCCTCCAGGACCTGAAGCGTTGGCTTGCGGGCTGCGGCCGGAACCGTCTGCAATGTGACCGATACCGGCCCGGGCGGCAGATCGACTTTCTGATCGACCTCCAGCCGCCCGCCCGGTTGAATCCGGCCCTGAACGACTACTTGTTGAACGCTCATGGTTGCAGTCCCTCCCGTCGAGCCAAGCCCCCTTGGTTCATGATTCGCCTCGGCCCGCAGCGGCGATAGCGTCTTTTCGCGTGGGTGCGACTGAACCGGGCCGCAGGACGTTGCGGAAGCCCTACCTCGCCTGTCGATTTTACCCGCCCTTCGACGATGGTCAACAGGCCCGCCACGGTGCGGGGCAAGCTTTTCCGCAACGCTCACGCTTGGGCGGCCCGGGGCGGCAAGCATTGGAAGCCATCGCTCCGAGCGGTAGCCGGCCAGTCGGGCCAACCGGCCGGGGCAGGCCCGGCGGGGAATGAGAGGCTGTTGCTGGGCGGTCGGCGGAGGCTGAAGGAAAGGGGCGGCTTCCGTTTCCGGGCGCGGGCCGCTCTAATGGAGCGGGTACAAGGGCCGGCCCGTGAATAGGGATCGGCAAGGAAATGACTGTCGCTCGTGCTTCCCCTCACCCTAGCCCTCTCCCGGAGGGAGAGGGGACGTGGAGCCGAG
>CAYPWB010000002.1:1306-3664 GCA_964414315.1 uncultured Planctomycetaceae bacterium
CCCGGAGGGAGAGGGGACGTGGATCCGAGCTTTTTCGGATCGTTGCCAAGAGAAACTCAGACCGCAAAGGAGTCGTCATGTTCGCTCATTCTCTGCGTTTGGTGTTGATTGCCGCTACGCTCGCGCTCGGCGTCGGCCGGGCGGCGGCGGAAGGACTCAAGCTGCACGGTATCTTTTCCAGCAATATGGTCGTGCAGCGCGAGAAGCCGATCGTGGTGTGGGGCTGGGCCGAGCCGGGCGGTCGCGTGGCGGTGCAGTTCGGCGAGGAGAAGGCCGCGGCCGAAGCCGACGCCCAATCCGGCCGCTGGGAAGTGACGTTTCCCGCCCGCGAGGCCGACGCCGCCGGGCGGAAGCTGGTCGTCACCGCGGGCGAGGAAACCGTCGAGATGGACAACATCGTCGTCGGCGACGTGTGGGTGATGAACGGGCAGAGCAACATGGCGTTCGGTCTGGGGGGAACGCTGCGCGCCGATCTGGAAAGCGCGCAGGCCGATTTGCCGCTGCTGCGTCGGGTGGGCATCGCGGCCAATGAATCGTACGAACTGCAACAGGACCTGCCGGAGGAGAAGGTGAGCGGCTGGACCGTCTCGACGCCGGAAACGGCCGGCGGGTTTTCCGCCATCGGCTACGCGTTCGCGTCGCGCGTGCAGCGGGCGCTGGGCATCCCCATCGGCATTATCGACAACGCCCGGGGCGGGGCGTCCATCGAGAGCCTGGTGCCCCGACACAAGTTCGACGACGACCCGCTGGCCAAGCGCTACGCGGCGTGGGTGGAGCAGCGGCGGGCCGAGTTCGACTGGGACGCCGCGATGCAGCCGCTCATCGAGAAGTGGGAGCAGGACGTTGCGAAGCAGCGCGACCAGGGCACGGCCGAAGAGGACCTGCCGCCCAAGCCGACCCGCGCCGACCTGCGCTCCTGGAACGTTCCCGGGCGCAGCCCGAGCGACGCCGCCGCGTGCTACAACGGCATGTTCGGCGTGTTCAAGGGGTTGAACATCAAGGGCGTGCTGTTCCACCAGGGGTACAACAACGCCATGTCGAGCAATTGCCGGCCCAAGCGCTACCGGGTGCTGATGCGGCTGATGGTCGAGGGCTGGCGGGAAGATTTCGCCGATCCCGCCCTGCCGGTCGGGGTGATCGGGTTCTGCGCGGGCAGCATTCCTCAAACGCCGGAGAACTTCGAGGTGTGGTCGGTCTCCGGCGGGGCGTTCATCCGCGAGGCGCAGCGGCTCGGCCTGGCCGACGTGGGCGATTCGCAGAACACCGCCTTTCTGCCGGCCTACGACATCCAGATTCCCGGCCTGCATCCGAAGAAGAAGCAGGCGCACGGCGTTCGGGCCGCACGCTGGGCGCTGGGGCGGGTGTACGGGAAGAGCATCCAGTGGGACTCGGCCTCGCTGGTCTCGGCCGAGCGCGACGCCGACACCATGGTGCTCACCTTCGACAAGAGCGTGATGCCGGACGATATGTCGACCATCCCCCGCGGTTTTTCGATCGCCGACGAGTCGGGCAAGTTCTACCTCGGCCACGCCCGCTTCCCGCTGAAGAAGGACGTGGGCATCTGGAACACGGCCAACAAGAGCTTCGACACGACCCGGGTGATCGTCTGGAGCCCGCTGGTCGAGAAGCCCGCGGCGGTCCGCTACGGCTGGTCAACCAGCCCGCTGGGCAACCTGAAGGTGGACGGCAAGCCCTGGCTGCCGCTTGCGAGTTTCCGCACCGACGCGTGGGATTGGCCGGAGGCCGACGACCCGGGCGAGACGGCCGTGGACCGCGGCCAAGCGCGCGCGATGAACACGGAAGCCGCCGAGCGGTGCGAATATCGGCGAATGGAGGAGGCGAAGCGGGCCGTCGACCTTCTCGAGCGCCTCGGGGAGCTCGGACGCGAGGAAGCGGGCGACCGCTAACGGAGCCCGCGGGTAATTGCCGACCTCCCCGCCACGATTGCGGGTTGCCCGTCCGGGGTATCCCGACCGCGTACGGAACCATGCCGCCGAGCGGCTTCCGGGACGCCGTTTTTCGTGGTAGGATGCGGAACAGTCCACAAAACAGGTCCGGATGGGTGGCCGAGTGGTCTAAGGCGGCGGTCTTGAAAGCCTCTTTCGGATTCTGCGAAAACCGGCCGAAAACCCCGGTAGACCCTACAAAACAAGGGGTTTTCGGCACTTCTACCTGCCCACCGACAACGCCCGAAAACGGCCCGAAACGCGCGCTTGCGGTAGTAAATACTACCGCCTCTTCAGCCCCGGGTTTCGACTTTCGATCGGCCCCGAATCCCCGGGGGGAAGTCGGGCCTAGAACACCCTCGACATACCCCATTTTCGGCCCCTCCCTTGCGTTCCGGTGGCCAAGGAGGGT
>CAYPWB010000002.1:3674-33970 GCA_964414315.1 uncultured Planctomycetaceae bacterium
TATCGCGGGCCTCGCTCCGGTTTCTCTTTCCCGGGTAAGGGGGGGCCGAATATCGGCCCTACGGCCCCCTAGGATGCCTCGTCTCGCGTCGTAGGGGGCCTCGGGGGCCTCGGATACCTTCCGGCCGATGCGGGCCGTAGGCGACTACGCTGCCCGCGCCGAGCAATCCTGTCGGGCCGGGCTTTACTCCCCATTGGAGGCGGAATAGAATAGCCGTAGGCGTGTACGGTTGTGCATGTCTGCCGGGGCCGCTAGGAGCGACGGTTCCCGGCTATCCGTCCGACCGCTCCGACAAAAGGGAGTTTCGATCATGGCAAAGGCTAAGACAGTCGAGAAGGTCACCCGCATCACCCGGGACCAGGCCGCCAATCAGGTCATCACCGCGCTCAAGGGAAAGACTACCCTCAGCGAACTCGCGGCCCAGGCCGACGCACTCTATGTCGAGCGCGGCGGGGATAGCAAGCCGAAGGCGGCAGCCGACTACGTCCAGCGGGCACTCGGCACGGCCGAATCCCTCGGGGTCGTCAAGCTCATCCGGCCTACCGATCTCACCATCGAGAAGGTACGATGATATTGGAAAGGGGGATATTATGAGACTTTTGAAAGTGGGACCGATCGTTGCCGAGTTACGCGACGATGGTACATGGAAGTGCAACGCGCCGACGATGGAACGTATCTTGAACCTACAAGCTAAGCTGACGCCGAACCCGGAACCGGCTGGCGAGCACCTAAGCCGGATATTCCAAGCGGCAGTCGATGTCCTGGAACCGGACGAGGTAGTGCGGCCCCCGGAATACAGCAGCTATTGGCCCGATGGTAGCCCCATCATCTTCTAGGACCAACCAGCCGATACGCTATCGCAGCGTACCTAGCCCCGTCAGCCCTCCGAGGTTGGCGGGGCTTCTTTGTGGGAAAGACGGAGGGGCGCGGCGAGGGAAAGAACCCGCCGCGCCCCCGGCTCAACGCGCAGTACCAACCCGTAAAAGCCGCGCGGAGCGCACCCGCCGGAGAAAGCGGGCCACGTTTCGTTTACCGCTCCCACTCCACAAGTCGCGGCGGCAATAGTAGGTCATCGTCGCTCGCGCCAAGACGCCGCGCGTTTTCTTCGGCCACCAGACGGCGCTGCCTCTTATCTTCCTCTTCGCGCCGTCGTTCATCCTCTTCGGCTTCCCGCGTCACTCCATCAACGCCATAGACCGGGTTTACAAGACCCCTGTTGCCCGGGATATGCTCGTGGTCGGGAGGCGGGCCGTCTGTCCGGTAGTAGAACGCGCCCAATGGACTGCCCGGGGGCTCAAAGTTTAGAGTAGGCAGCGGCAGCGGCATATCCGGCGCGAGGGCCGGGTTTCCGACCGCAGGGATAAGCGGCGGAGGCAGCGGCAGCAGGTCGGCGTCTTCGGACGTGTTATAGACGCCGCAACCATCAGCCAGGGAGCAGGCCCCTTCGCTATCGGGCAGGATTGCAAGGTGGTCAGGTCGATAGTTGCGGGCAACAGCCTCGTAGGCGCGGCCGTTGTACGTTCCACGCCTCGCTTCCGTATCGACGTGGAGCCCGGTGCTAAGTTCAATCGGACGGCCGGAGACGAGGCTGTCCAAGACGCGGACATCGACCCCTCGGGTCTTATCAACGCCAAAGACGCCGTCGGCCACAAGTCGGCCACCCTCGCATCGGGCATTGGTCAGGTAGCCAATACCGTACCGCTCCAGGACTGACGGGTCACGGGCCGACAGGGGCCTACCGTTTTCGGTTGGGTGGTTGACGACGATGGGTACTCCGTTCCAGGCCGAGGTCGAGAGACACGTCTCCTCTTTCGCGTAAAGCAGCGGGCCCCGGCTTCCGTTCAAGACTCCCGGCACGATCAAGGTAAGTGGGGCGACGATTTGCCCCTCGCGCGCTTGTTGCGGGGACATAGGGGAAAGGCGATTCATTATGCTGTACATTTACAATTCTCCAGTACTAAGGGAAACAAAAAGGGAACGATCAACCAGATACCAAGCGGCGCAAGCGGTCACGGTCGCGGCGCACGCGTTCGCGTTCATCGGCCCGCTTCGCGTCATAGGCCGATAACGGCGAAGGCCCGACGAGGGACTCCACCCGCTCGCGTAGCTGCCCGACGCGCTCACGAGTCAACGCAATGTCGCGCTTCGCCGTTTCGAGATCGGTAAAGGCTTTGGGGTCGGCAGGTCCGCCCGCGCCCATCTCATGCCATTTGGTCTGCGTGTCGATGTAGGAAACGATCTGCCGAAACCGATTTTCCATCGCGACGATTCGGATATTATGGAACTCAATCCGTCGGCGCAGCCGGACAACCTCGTCAGCAGGTGGTTCCTCATGCGTCCAGGCTCCATCGGAACGGGCTCCGTTCTCGAATAGGTGGCCTTGGCGGGTGGCGACGGGCTGCGAGCCCATACGTTGGGCGAACTCTAAGAACGATTCGATGTAAGGCATTGGTAAACTCCTCTCTCATTGGGTAAGGGTTAGTAACTGGCGCGGCCTACCAGCCGCATAAGTTGGCGGAAGGGCTCCTGGCCGTCATCCGGTTGGTACTCTTCTTGCTCCCGGGCCAAGGCATCGGCGTTGCGTTCAAAGCTACGCATTGCGCGGTCAAAGCTCGATTCATTGGGACGGTCAAAGAGGGAGCCCAGTACGACGCGCTTCTTGCCGGCCACTTCGTGCGCGACCACGAGCGCGAGGGCGAAGGCGGAAAAGGTGTCGCCGTGGCCGTCGCCGTCGCGGGGCGAGGTAAGACGGAAGCCATACGACTTTTCTTCAACGCGAAGTTTCAGTAGGTCGCGGCGTATCTCTTCGCACGGGTAGAAGAGCAAACGCCGGTCGGCGAAGCATTCCAGGACCAAGGTGGCTTGGTTCCGAAGGTTGGTGCCCGAGGGCGGCATCTCGCGGCACCACGGCTTTTTCGAGAAGCGCCGTCGGTTATTGCGGCGCTTATGGCCAGTGTCGGCTTCCAGTCGCTGGGCAAGCAATTCGGCCTGCCAGGGGTCGAACACGATAGACTCCAAGCCGAAAGTAGCATCCAAGTCGAGTAGATGGCGTTCCACGTCGATCAGGTCCACCTTCCGGCCGGGTACTGGCTTCCATACTTTGTTCCGGGCCAGTCGGATTCGACCCCCGGAACCCCCGGAAGGAACCGCGAGAGTTACGACAGCGGCATTGTCGCGCTTTACGCCAAGGTCCACCCCGGCGATGTAGAGCCAGCCTGGCTCCCGCGCCGTCATCGGCGTTATGTCCTGGGAGAAGGCTGCGAGTATGTCGGCCTCGGCCAGCGCGTCGCCCCCGCCCGAAGACCAAAGGTTTTCCCAAAGGCGGGCATAGGCGACAGCCGGAAGCATACGCTTCTGCTCGTCCAGGCGGTCAGGAGTCAACCACGACGCAACCGGCCCATCCAGGCGGGAGAAGTACCACGCCGCATCGAGTCGCGCGGCTTCGCGGACAGCCCACTGCCAGCTATCGACGAACCCGGCATTCGAGATGGTCGCGAGTAGACAGTTGGAGCGTTTCGCCGCACTGGATAGCAGGGAGTGCCAAAGGGAACCGTCACCCGTCCAGTGGGTCAACTCATCGGCGATAATCAAGTCGGGCAGGATGCCAAAGCTGGAACCAACGTCAGAAGTTTCAATGGACAGGGAGCCGCCCTTGCCGGGGTGGCCGTCGGCGTAGTTCACTACGCGATGGGCCTCGACGGTTAGGATAGTGCCGAGCCACGGGTTCAACCGCACAAGGGTTTCCATCGCATCGCGGAGTAGTCGCGATTGGTCTTTGTCGGCCGCATAGCAGTAACCGCGAAGGGGCCGGGTAGCAAAGGCGAGGGCCCAAACGGCAATGGTCGCGAGGTCAGTGGTCTTGCTATGGCCGCGCGGTCGCTCAAGGTAGGCACGCATCGGGCCGGGCCGTTTCGACCGACCGGCGCAGCGCCGTAGCCCGTCATCGAGCGCAGCGAAGTCGTCGCGCTGCCACGGGTCCATTACATCGCCGAATCGGCGGGCTACGCCGTCCACGTCCACGAGCAAGGAGGCGCGGAAGGCGGCAGGGTCGCGGGCGTACTTGGCGAATTGTTTACGGCTAATCGTCGGCATAGGTTTCCTCCGTATTGTGGGCGTCAAAAAGCCAAGGTGCTTGGGGCGGCTTGTCCAAGTCAAGCTGCTTTACCGCGCGGTCGCGGTCGGCCTTGGCCGAAGCTATGTTCTTGGACGCGGTCATTATTTCGGCGGCGCTCATCGACTCAACTTTGTTGCGGAGAATCCAACGGCAGATTCCGGCGTGGATCGTCGCGGCCGTCGCCGTGTCAATCAAGTGCGATTGTGTCACGCTGATCTCGCCGTGGGCGTCGATGACGGCTTGTTCCAGTTCGCGCCGATACTTCCGGCCCTCCCGTTTCACCGCGATCATCTTGGGCGGCAACTCCCCAACGACCAGCCGTCGCCGGTCAATCCGGCTGCCGGTACGGGCCTTTGCCGCAACGTACCGCTCGCGGCTCGCCGGGGTGGCCGTCTCGCGGGCGCTCGGCGCGGGAGGGGCTACCGGGTCGGCCCCGGCTTGCCGGCCGAGAGGCGTGGTTGTAGGGGCCTTCTCGGCCGTCTTTCGGGGCTTTCCCCGGGGCTTCTTCGCCGGGTCGGTCTTACGGGGTCGTTTCTGCGCCATAATAGGGGCTTCCTAGTCGGTCTCGCGTAGGGCGGTCTTAGTCGGATTCCGGGGTTTTCGGCCAACTACTACCGGGTTCTACTACTAAGGGTAGTAACCGGCTTCTCGGATTCGTGGGTACGTATAGTGGTTTTTGGTCTTGTCTCTACGGTTACCCTAACCGCTATCCGGTAGCCTCGCCGTGCTGGTCGTGGGGCGTCGACTGGGTTCCGGGTGGGCGTCGGTCGATGCCGAGAGCGCGGGAGTGGAGAGTATCGCTTTTGCTCTTCCCCCTTCCGCTCTCGCTCGCCGACCACTCAGGCCACGGCAGCGACGGATCAAGCAACCACTCCCTCAACTTCCGGTCGAACTCCGCTTGGCTCTTGCACACGTAACGATCCATTTCAATTCTCCTCCGGTCGGTGCTCTTGTTTCTGCCTTCGCCCCAGCCGCTTCCTCTCAAGGTCAAGATGATGCCGGTGCTTCAACTCCGCCACTACTTCTAGCAGATCGTGGTGGTCAATCTCTCCCTGCTTCAGCAGCGCTAAAAGGATGCTTGGACCCCGGCCCCCCGGGGAAAGACGGACGTGCTTTTGCTCCCATGCCTCGCGCAGCGTGTTCCATATTTCAGTCAACTGCCGTTTCGTCTTGCGCGGATTGTAGAACCGCACGAGGTCATAGGCATCGCCCCATGCTCCGCAACTCCAACAACTCCATCGGTCCTTTTCGCCCTCCTTGGGTGGTCGGACGTGCCATGTGTTGTGGTCGCAGTGCGGGCAGGTCCATCGCCCTTCGCCAAGCCTGTACTCGGGTTCGCCCATCAGTTCTCGGGCCACATATTCCACAAAGGTCATTCTCGATTCTCCTTCTTCTAAGGTTTCAGGGTTAGGTCTACTACGAAAACTATGTTTACTATCGAAAGGGCTTTAGGTAGTAAAGATAGTTTCTATAGCGGCTCCGCGAGCCTCCATATTGTCTTTGGTCTGCCCTTGGTCTTTACGACCTTGGATTGGATCAATCCTTGCTTCTCCAACCGGGTCAATGTTTCGGCCAGGGAGCGCTTCTGCTCGTTGCTCAGATGTCGGTGGAATCCCTTACGGGTCATTTCGCCGTTCGACTGGATCAGGTGGTACAGCCGGTCGGCCAGTCGGTCGCCGGTCTTGGAATCGAATAGGAACTCGGCCGATTCGCAGTTGTACTTCCAGACGGCAAGCCCGGCCTTCAGATGCTCCGCGCCGATAACCGGCTTCTTCGATTGGTCCACTAACGCATAAATCAAGGCCAGCCGTAGAACGAGCGTTGGCCCGCGTGCAGTAATGGCTCCGGCCATCCCGGGCCGATCTTCCCGAAGCCGCCGATATTCGGCCTCCCATAGTTCCTTCGCGGCCGCATCCAACTCGACCCTCCGATGCTTCATTCCCGCGATGGACCGCAGCCTGGGGGCTAGCTTCTGGTACACCGCGTCGGGTATCGGCTTCGGCAGAGCAATCACCTTGTCGCTGGCAACATGGAACCAGAGGAAACGGTTGCCGAATCCGTTGGCCGCCTCGATACCGGGGAACTTCGCCGCCAGTTCATCCGGCGTCACGTGGGCCACGATCGAGATATGCGCCCCGAAAGCATACCGGGGTTCAACAGTCAACGTCGAAAGACTGCCCGAATCGAACGCCTGCCGGATAATGTGGCTCAGTATGTTGCCCTCGCGTTTCGTGTTCGACAGTACCCGGCAGAACTCTTCTTCCAGCACGTACAATCGCTTCTCGACGGGAATGTCTTCCCCCTTTGCATTGCGCCCGTTGGCGACTTTTACGATCAACCCTTCACCGCTCGACATTCCTCCAACCCGCTGGGACGCCCAGAAGTCACCGTCAACCAATTCCATTAGCTTATCGACCGGGTACGCCGACGTGCCCTTTCGGCCGCTATTGGTCTCGCCGACTACCACGCAGTTCAGCCGGGCGGGTTGGTCGTTGCCTGCGTATACCGTAGGGCCAGGGCCTACCAGCGTTCCCACGGCCGGAAGCAGATGGGCCAAGACCGCCGCATCCATCGCTTCGGTATGCTCCGAGACATCCCGCAGGAACTCACCTAGCCGACCGTGGTAGGCCGCACAGTCCAGGCGAGGGGCCGCTATAGAAACTATCTTTACTCCCGGAAGGGTTTGGCCTGGGTGTTCCCTCTGCTTTTCCCCCCGGGGTCGCGGGGCCCGAGGCTTTCCGGTCACTTTCCGCCTTGGCGGTTTGGGCATGGTCCATCCTTTTCTAGTAGTAGCGAATCTCGCCGGGCTGGTTACGTCTGCGCCGTGTCGGCTTCGGAGGGGGAGGGCTTGCGCTTCGGAGCAACTCAAACGATTGCAGCGCCTCAGGCGTAATACGCCATCGTGGTTTCTTCGCCTTTAGACTTCGGCCACAGTTCACCGCCCGCAATTCCCCTCCCCGAATCCATGCCAAGACGGTATGCTCCCCAACGCCGAATCGGGCCGCGACTTGCCGTACAGTCATCGCTTGCTCAGTCATCGCGTAGGCCCTCCTTCGACACGAGAACCTCGCGGGCTTGCTCGGCGTCATGCGCTGCCGCAATCATGCAGTCTATTGCCCCGATCAAACGGCGTACTGCTTTCCGTGCGCGTTCCGTTTCCGAATCGCTCTTGCGCCGTCCGGAATTGTGGTCGTGAGTCATTGCTCGGCTCCTAGTCGGTTCCACCTAATAGGGGCTGTCCGTTACGTTTTCACGCGATAGTTGCGGCCGAATACTCCGAAAACCCCGTAGAAAAGCGCACGAAAATAGCCGCTTCGCGTTACGTAACGGCACGTAACGGCGAAACGGCTTATCGGTGCAGTGTCGGTAGGTTACTCGGAAGCGAAGCGGTCTCGGCCGTACTCCTCGGCAAGCAAATCGGCCATTTCTGTGGGTACATCATGCTGCCAAGCAGCAAGTAATGGACCGATCTTCTTTGACGTGCAAGCGGCTACATATCCCTTGTGTCCCCTCTCATCGAACTTCTTCCTAAAGAATCGACTCACGGCGGCGGTAGTCAATCCGGAACCCGGTTTGGCTAGTCCCCGCACGGTGGCGGGCTCATAGTTGCCGATGCTACCACCGGATTCATACTGGTGGTGCTTGGCAAGTGCCGCGACGACCAACATATCCTTGCTCGACTCACCTTTCCGGGGCCGACCTGTCCGCCTCGCTGTCGGGCCGTCCTTGGTGGGCTCTGCTTTGGCGTCGGGTTCACTCGTCGCCTTGTGGTCGAGCCACCGCTGCTCGGCCAGGACCGCCCGCCCGGTGTCGGTTATCCGAAAGCCCCGGCGAATAGACTCGCCGACGCGGGAAGCGGGCGACAGCCAGTTCTTCGTAACGCAATAATCAATCCAGATACGAAGACCGGGCGGAACCCGATCGGTTGCCGCGAACGGGTCAGCGTCGGGCCGTTCCTCAAAATACCGAAGCAGGCGGTACACCGCCCGACGCTGCTCAGGGAAACATCGAATGCTCATGGTCTATCCTTTCTTGTAGAGGGCCGACTACCCGGCCGCGCGGGAAAGGATACGGAAGCCGCGCGTGCCGGGTAGCCGTGCGGCCCGCCGTCGCGGGCCTACCCGATACGGATTATTCTACCTCGTTTCCGAAAAGCCACCGACGTACGTGCTCCGCCACGGCTTGCAGCCGGTCATCGTCGATGCGCTCCCGATATACCGCGCCCATCGAGGGGTCGGCATGCCCCATAATCCGGTCGATGGCGACGGAATCCCGTGCGCCGTCGGCTACCGTGCGGAATACGTGCCTCAGCGTATAGAATCCGATTCCCGGTCGATGGATAGGCTCGGGCGGTTCCTGCCCGGCGTCGGCGGCAGCTTTCGCCCTCGCGGCGTCAACCTCATCCATCAGCACCCGTGCCGCCACGCTCACCGGGTTCGCCTGCTGGGCCGCGCCCCGACTCGACAGAAACGCACGGCCTCGCGACGTTAGGAACAGAAGCCCACGAGCCGCGTCAGTCCGGGGTTCCGGTCGCGTGGCAATCGCCTCGTTCAACGCAGCAATCGTTTCCGGCCACAGCGGGCATCGGCGGGGGATTCCGGTCTTCGGTCGCGGGAAGTCTACCCAACCACCCTTCAGGTCCACGGCCCTCGTCGGCAGTCCGGCAACGTCAGCGCAGCCGAAGGCGCAGTTGGCGCCAAGTAGAATCATCGCCTTCATCGGTTGGTCGGCCGCGTCGATCAATGCCCGAATCTGCTCCGGTTCAAGCATCCGTTCTCCGTTCTTCGCCCGGTTCCGCCGCATAACGGCTGCGCTGGGCTTCTTGAACTCGGGACCGTACCGTACCGGATGGACGATCAGCCCCGCCTCGTAACCATATTTGAAGATCGTCTTGACGCGGGTGATCTCGTTGCCTAGCCGCGTCGGCCCGTAGCGCTTCGCCAATTCGGCCCGCAGCGCCGCGAAGTCATCGGCCGCCAAGTCATCGACCAACCGCTTGTCGCCGAAGGTATCGCGCAGCCGGTCAGCCGTCTGGCGGTACTCGGCATACATCCGCGCGCCAATATCCCCGGCGTCCAGGGCGCGGCTTTTCGCGGTAAGGAACCGCTCCCGCAGTTCGCCCACGGTCAGGCCCTCCCCCGTAGTGGTTACGCGAGGGGTACGGCCCGCGTGGAGGTCATCGGCCTGGGCCTTGTAGAGTTCTAAGGCTTGCTGCCAACCGTCGCCCTCGACTCGCGTCAGCTTCCCGTCCACACGACGGCCCCAGTTGCCGAAGTAGTAAATCTTGCCCCGAATCTTCTTCATCCACTTGCCACTAGCATGCGGCGTCAGCGGGAAGTCGGGGTAAGGTTTCGTGGGCTGGTCGGCTTTCGCTTTCCGGCGCTTTCCGGTAGACTTACTCATAGGTCACCTCTCTTGTAAAGGGGGTAGGTGGTCTGGCTCCCGCCGGGTGTTGTCCGGCGGGGGCCGTTTACTACCGAGTAGTATAGCGGGTAGTAAACGCAAAGTAAACCGAGTGCCCCGAAAAGAACCTAAGTCGTTACACAGTAAGTCTTTAGGATGGGTGGCCGAGTGGTCTAAGGCGGCGGTCTTGAAAACCGCTGTGGGCGAGAGTCCACCGGGGGTTCGAATCCCTCCCCATCCGCTACGGTCGCAGCAGGAGAGCAGCAGGGGAATCGGTCATGCCTGAATCGCTGCCGGCGTGGTTCTTGCCCTTCCTTCAGTCGGTTTTCGGCGCCTCGGTGCTGGTTGTGCTGGTTGCGCTGGCGTACGCGCTGGCCGCGCGGGGGCTTGATGTTCTGGTTGGGCGAAGGCGGCTTTCGGAGGCCGTGGCGTTTTCCCTGCGGCGCGTGCTGCGCTGGGCGGCGGTCGCGTTGGCAGTGACGGTGTTGCTGGAGTGGTTCGGCATGCTCGGCAATGCCTGGGCCGTGCTGTCGACCGTGCTGGCTCTGGTGGCGATTGGGTTTGTGGCGGTGTGGAGCGTGCTGAGCAATGTGTTGTGCTCGCTGCTGCTGATCCTCGCCCGGCCGTTCCGTGTTGGCGATACCGTCGACTTGCCGGCCCAAGGGTTGGGCGGGAAGGTGGTCGATTTCACGCTGTTTTTCACCATGATGAAGGAAGAATCGGGCGATCTGATCCAGGTGCCGAACAACATGTTCTTTCAGACGCCGATCCGCAGGCGGCTAGGCGAGGTCACTCGAGGGCTCGATGAGCAGTTGCGGCGGGACGATGCGGAATTGCGTTAGCACGGGCGAAACCGCACGCGGCGGTTCGGGCGGGGTGCGTTTGGGCTGGAAGGTACACCTGGAATCGCACGCGGATATGCGCCGCACAGTCGACTACATCCGGAGAAACCCCTTCGTAGAGGGGAATGCCCCACGGCAATGGCCAAGTTCGCGTCGGGCGGAAAAGCCCTCCGTTTTAGGAGCGGGCACTTGCCCCCTATTTGGCGTTCCCCAGCCCGTCATTTGGCCTCATCTCGTGCCAAGCGCCGTCGCATCGGCTACAATGGAAGGAGGGGATAGGGGGCAATAAGATATACTTCTCTGTGCGAACACTGGCTCGGACTAGTCTTCCGAACACGGAACTGCAGTTATGGCAACATGTTTCTGCCGCATCGACCTTTCGCCTCAGGCGCGCGACTTTCGGCCAGTGGCCATCGAACCGGGGGTCCCTGTACTGGACCGATCGGGTGCCAATGATCGGATTGTGTTCCGCTGGTTGGGGGGGATGGCCGTCGAGCCGGTGTGGGAGGGCGAGGCGGTTGCGTTCTTCGCTCGCGACGATGACGGCGGGCGACTGACCGAGGTCAGCGTACAACCCGCTACGACGGCCGAGTTGCAGGGCCCCCTGAAGGATGAGTTGGAGCGGCTGCGGCAGCGATTGGCGGCGGCCAAGCCCGAAACGGGCACGGAGCGGGCGCTGCACACCACGCTGTTGCGTTCGTTCCAGGAACTGGTCGATACGCCCGACCGGACCGACCTGGATTCCTTCTTCTTCAAGTATCGGGACGGCGCGGGCACTTTGCGGCTGGTTTGGTGCTGGGGCTACCGCCGGGTCGACCAGGAGCCGGCGCCGGCCGTGGTATGCACCACGCCGGAGTGCAAGCTGCTGTACGTTCGCCGGCCCGGCAGTCCGAAATGCCCGGCGTGCGAGAAGGCGCTGGTCGTGGGGCCGCGGAAGCGGCGTCGACGTCGGCGGGTGCTGCTGCCGCTGCTGCTTTTGCTGCTGGCGGCCGCGTTGATCGGCTACTGGTGGACGAATCCGCCGGGGCTGGTGGCCACGCCCGGGTTCGTCGAGGGCCCCACGGGCAGCCGGGTAGAATTGAAGATCGAGCGGGTGGGGCTCATTCCCTTCTGGCGGACCGACGTGACGCAGCAGGCCGTGGGCGTGGTACTCGACCCGGCCGTGGCGAAGTACGATCAAATGGGGGCGGCGGCCGATCTGATCGGCCAGGGCGAGACCGTGCTGCGCATTCATCTGGGCGACCATCGCCCGGCGAACGTCACGCTCGTGGTCGGCCCGCCGCAGATGCCCGAGCGGCTGCGCATCGAGCCGGCCGAAGTGGCGCTGGGCGTGGGCACGACGGCCCGGCTTCGGTTGATTGGACAAATGAAGGACGGCACCGAGGTCGACCTGACCCGCGCCGCCGAATGGCCGCCGCAGTTGCCCGACGACAAGGTGGTGTTCTCGTGGTACGGGTTCCTGGAGGGAGTTGGCGAAGGCGCTTCGCAGGTAACCGCCCGGTATCGCGCCTCGCCCGACGACGAACCGATGGAGGCCGTGTGCGACGTGCGTGTGCGGCCGCTGGAGTTCACCGGCCTGGAGGCGGACGTATCGCCGGCGCCGATCGGCTTGGCCCGAGCGAGCGGGCTGCGGATCGACGCGGTGACCGCTGACGGCGAGCGGTATTCGGTTTTGGGGTCCTCGCGGCTGAAGACGGACATTTCGCCGACCTACCTGGCGTCGGTCGACGGACCGCGGCTGCGCGGCGAAACGGTCGGCCGCGGTACGCTGGCCGCCACGTTCGGCGAGGAGCTTACCGCGGGCGCGCCGCTCGAGGTGGTTGAAGGACAGGGGGTCGAGGGCCTGACGGTCACGCCCGAGAAGCTCGACATGGTCGTGGGGCAAATCGCCGATCTGGGCGTCGTCTCGCCCAGCCGTGCGCCGGTGAGCGTCGTGAGTGACGACCCGACGCTGGTCGAAGTGACCGACGAGAATCGCCTGATCGCCCGCGGCGTGGGCGAAACGGAGCTGGTCGTCAGCCAGGCCGGCACGCGCCGGACCATTCCGGTGTCGGTGGCCGAAGGCGAAGTGCTTTCGCTTGCGATGAGCCCGCCGCTGGTGGTCGTGCCGATCGACCACGACGACCGGGTTCGCGTGATGGCGCACGTGCAGGTAGGCGAGCGGGAGCGGCGCGTGGAGATGGCGCCGGACCGGCTGGAGGGTATCGCCCGGCCGTCGCCGCGGCATGCCGATTTCCAGCACGGTCAAATGCGCTTCTCGGGCATCGGCCCGACCACGCCGGCCACGGTGCAGCAACTAGCCGTGCGCCTCGGCGAGCACATAACCGGAGCGCCGGTGCACGTGGTGGTGGCGCCGATGCGTCTGGAGGTGGAGCCGCGCGGGTCGGTCGAGTTGCCGCACGGGCAAATGGTGCGGTTGGAGCCGTGGGCCCGTTACAGCGGCGGGCGGACCGTGCAGGTTCGTCCCGAGCGAGCCCAATGGCACACCGATCCGAAGGCGAAGGCCAAGCCGGGGCTGGAGCTGCGCGGCCACCGCGTGGCGGCGCTGAAGCCGGGCGGCGGGCCGTTGCCGGTGTGGGCCACCTACTACGGCAATCGCTCGAACCGCGTCGTGTTCCAGTCGGTCGAGGCCGATCCGAACGTCGTGCTCCAGTTGGAAACCGACCGCACGCTCCGCCTGGTAAACGAGACGGGCGAGCTGCACCTGGCCGCCACGGGGCCGAAGGGCGACGTGGAACTGGTGCCCGAAATGTCTGAGTTCTCCAGTTCCGCTGAAGAAGCCCTGACGGTCGAGAAAGCCTCCGGCGAGTTCCGTGCGGTTTCGCCGGGCGCGGCCACGGTAACGGCGTCGCACGCGGCGGCGAAGAAGCCCGCCTCGCTCGATATGGAGGTGTACGCCACGGCCGACGCGCGGCTGGTGTTCGAGCCGCAGCGGCTTACCCTGAGCGTCGACGAAGTGGCGCCGCTGCGATTGTTCCTGGAAGTGGACGACGCAGGCAAAACGAAGCGGGCCGAGTTGCGCGGGCCGGGCATCGGCTACACCGCCGAGCAACCCGGCAGCATCGCATGGGCGCCGCCGCGCGTGATGGGGCTCCGGCCCGCGCCGCCGCAACGCCTTTCGGCCGCGTTCCCGCCGTACCTCGATCGGCCCGCGACGGCCGAGGTGGAAGTGGTGCCCATGACCGACGCACCGCTGCGGGTCGTGCCATCGAGTTTCTCGCTGGCGCCGGGGCAGATTCAGCCGCTGCGGGTGGAGCAGCAGGTGCCGGGCAGCGACGGGCTGTGGAAAGAGGTTTCGCCCGCGGCAGTCGACTGGACCGTTCCGCCGGGCGTGGCTTTCATGCCGTCCCGCGACGGCCTTCGGCCCGCCGTTTCGCTTCCGGAAGGCGCCGGCGGCGAGTTTGAACTGACGGCCGCGGTGGGGGCCGAGCAGGCCCTGGCGCTGGTGGCCGCCAAGGCGGAGGGGCTCGACCCGAACGCGGCGGGAACCGAACTGGTCGTCCATCGCGAGGCCGACGGCATGTTCCTTGCCGAGGGCGACTCGCAACGGTACACCATCATGGTGCGGCAGGGCGACGAGACGGAACCGGCCGCCGACGTGCGCTGGATGCCCGACTTCGAGAACGACTACGTCCGCTGGCAGGCGCCGGTGCTCACGGCCAAGCGGGCCGGATACGAGCAGCGGCTGCGCGCCCGGGTGGGCGACCGCAACGTGCTGCTGCGAACGGTCACCTATCGGCCGGGCGCCGGGTACGGCGAGCCGTCGCCGGGCGGCGGCGATCGGCCGGTCGCCGTGCGGATCGTCAGCGACCAGGGGCCCGCGGTCGAATTCCCCGTGGGCGCCCGGTTCGACGACTTCCGCGTGGAGGCCGAATACGACGACGGGTTCACGCGGGTGGTAACACGGCAGGCGCGGTTCCGCACGCCGGAGCCGTCCAGCGAGGCACCGCTGACTCCCAGCGGCGGCATGCTGGTGGGCGTGCGGCCGGGGCAAACGACGGTCAACGCCACGTTTGAAGGCGTATCGACGCAAGAGGGGCTCCAGGCCACGGTTACGCCGGAGGCCAACCCCGACGCGCTCCGGCTGCGCCCCTCGCCCGCCACCATCATGCCGGGCGAGACCGTTTCGATGGAAGTCGAGGGTTTTAAGCAGAAGCGGTCGATCGGCCTGCTGACCGGGCTGAGCGGCTTCGACTGGCAGACGGCCCATCCGGAAATCGCATCGCTGAGCGGCTCGGCACTCACCGGCCGGAGCCTTGGGAAGACGACCGCCACGGCCCAGTTCAAAGGTGTGCTGAGCGAAGAATCGCCCATCAGCGTGGTCCGCTCCATCGCCGACGCGCTGGTGGTCGATCCGAAGGTCATCCGGCTCCGCGTGGGACAGAGCGTGGGCATCGGTACCGACGTGGTGGCGATCCGCGGCGACATCGACTTCAGCCGCCAGTGCCGCGTTACGCCGGCGCTTACGGGCGTGGTGCGTTACGATTCGGCCACCCATTCACTGGTGGGCGTTTCGCCCGGCATGTCGGCCGTGGCGTTCGCCTACGGCGACAAGCTGTCGAACGTGATGGTCGAGGTGTTCATGGGCGGGCGGCTGGCGGGTGAAATTGTCGTTGAGCCCGGTACGGGGAACTTGGCGGTTGGGCAGGCCCTGCCCGTTCGGGTGTACGTGCTGACCGACGACGGCCAGCGCATTGACCGCACGACGTCGGCCGATCTGATCAGTTCCGACCCGAGCACGGTGCGGATTTTGGGCAATCGGGCGTGCGCCGTGGCGCCGGGCGAGGCGCAACTGGCGGCCCGGCTGCCCGACGTGACGGGCACCGGCCGGGCACACGTCCGCGTGAACGACCACCCGATCGAATCGCTGGCCATCGAGCCCGCGCGGCTGGAGATGGCGCCGGGCGACACGGCGCGGGTTCGGGTGCTCGGCCGCGCCGCCAGCGGAACACACGAGCTGTTCCCGCAGGGGGCACTGCGCATGACCGCCGGCGGCGCCAGTCCGCAGGCGATTCGCATTACCGGCGGCGACGTGGTCGAGGCGGCCTCGCCCGGCGAGGCGTCCATCGAGGCCTCGTGGCAGAACAGGCTGCAAGCGCAGGCACCGGTTCGTGTGACGCGCGACGCGTGGTCCGACCTGGTGTTGGAACCGGGCCGATCGACCGTTCGTCCGGGGCAGGGGCTGGTGTATCAGCTTAGTGCGGTCCGCGCCGGGCAGCGGCGCGTGCTCACTGCGGCCGACGGCGTGGAACTGTTCGCGGCCGATTCGAGTGTGGCCCAGGCGGCCGGCGACATGGCCGTCGTAGGCCGCGCCCCCGGCCGGACCCCCGTGGTCGCCCGCATCGGCGGCGCGCAGGCCGAGGCCCTGCTCGACGTCGTGCCCGGCAGCGGCGCCGTCGCGTCCGACATCGCGGTGGGCCCGGGTGGCGATGTGGTGTACCCCGGCGGATACGGCCGCTACGGGGTCGGGCCCGGCGGCTGGGACCGATACGTCATTCGCGGACCGGGCGGAAGGACGGTGGTGCGCGACGATGGGCTTGTCGGGCTTCCCGCCCTGGCGGCGGGCGACGACGAGCCTCCGGCGGCGGGCGTGGTCGGGCTGCGTTTCATTCCCGACCTGCTCCGCCTGCCGATCGGCTCGCCCGGCGCTCGGGCGCAGGTGGTCGAGGTCTTTGCCGACGGCAGCCTGGGCCGCGATGTGTCGAACCATCCGATGCTGGAGATCTCCGACCCCGGCGAACAGGCCACGGCGGAGAAGACCGCCGACGGGCTGGTTTTCCGGCCGGGCGCGCCGGGCCAAGCACGTGTGGGCGCACGGCTCGGGCCGGTGACGGCCGATCCGTTGCTCATTTCGGTGGGCGAAGGCGACGCGGGGATGGCCCGGCTGGTCGTTTCCCCCAATCCACTGCCGCTGTGGGCCGGACAGGAAGGCTCCTTCGGCTCCGTGGCCCTGGACCCCGGCGGCGGGCAGTCGATGATCGAGGTCGATTATCGCGTGGAGCCGGCGCCCGGCCAGGGCGTGGTTGAAGCCGTCGGACCGCGCACCCTGCGCGGGCTGGGCTACGGCGAAGCCGACGTGCTGGTGACGGCGGTCGATCCCGGCGGGCCGTACGACGGGGTGGCGGCCACCGCCCGAGTGAACGTGGGAAGTTCGGAGCCGATTCGCATCGATCCGAACGCCATCAACATCACCGTCGGGCAGTCGACGCCGCCGCTTCGGGTCTATACTCAGTCAGCGGACGGGCAGATGGATCAGGTGCCGGCAACGCTCGAAGTGACCGACACGACCGTGCTGGAGCCCGACCCACTGCAGCCGGGGCAGTTCGTTGCCCGGGCGCTGGGCAGCGCCCAGGTTCGGGCCATCTACCGGGGCCAGGAGGCGTTTGCCACGGTGCAGGTGAGCGGCGACCGGTTCCTTGAAGTCGAAACCCAACTGAATGCCCGGCCCGACGACTTCGATGTCGCCATTGAGGTACTAGCGGCCGAGGCGGAAGGGCCGTTAGAATACAGGGTTTACCCGGTCGGGCAACCGCCGGCGGAAACCTGGGTGCCTTCGCAGGCCGAGGCGGAAGGGCACCGCACGACGCTTCGCAGTCCGCGCATGGGCTACGGCGGGTACGGTGCGATGTATCACCTGATCCTCGAGGCCCGTAGCACTCGCGACGGCTCCGTGCAACAGTACCCGCTGACCTTCCGGATTCGGCAGGAGATTGACCGGGTACAGTGAGGATTTCTCTCACCCCAAGAATGGCTAACTGAAACGCAACGAGGCGCACGCTCCATGGCTTTTCCGGACGAACGCGATCGGAACATTATTCGCAAGGCGGAGCAGGTCGAGGGCTTGGCCACCGACCTGTGCGACTGGCTCTCGGAACATAATCCGGCCCGTCAAGCAACCGACTTATTGCCCATTGCTGAAAGCGACGAGTTCGAGGTGCTGCAACTGCGGCGGCTGGCCGGCAGTTTGTACACGTCGGCGAAGGTGCCGGTGGCGGCGGCGGTGTACGGCCCCTCGCAGGTGGGTAAAAGTCTGTTCGTCGGGCAGGTGCTTCGTCCGCACAGCGAAAATTTCTGCCCCGTCGGCGGCGATGAAACGCTCGGACCGCCGGCCTACTACAAAGAGCTTTCCTTCGATACCGACCTGAACCCGCAGTGCGGCTCGAACGAGGCCACCGCGCTGGTGACCCGGTTCACGACGAAGGACCGCATCGGCACGGGCGTATCGCCGGAGTACCCGGTGATGGTCCGCGCGCTGACACGTGTGGAATGGCTCCGCGTGCTGGCCCGCGGCTTCCACGTCGAATGCAAGACCCCGGAGCGCACCTGGCAGCAGGGCGAGTTGGAGGAGTTGTTCCAGGACCTGCACCGGCGGTATCCCGGCAGCGAGGTCGATCGCAAATGGCGCATGGACATCCTCGACGCGTTCTCGTACATGCGGTACGTCGATCGGCGCGGCTTCCAGGCGAAAGAGGCCATTCTCAACGGGTTTCTGACGCGGTACGCGCTGAGCGAGGATGGCTACGTGGCCGCCGTGGCCGCCCTGTTCTGGGATAGCTGGGATTCGCTCACCTCGCTGTTCCAGCGCATCAGCAGCTTCCTCGCCCGCATTACGCTGGGCGACCACGACCCGGCCATCTTCACCGGCTGGGCGGGGGTCCGCTTCCTGCTCGACTCGCAGCGTGCGAAGGTGCACGAGCGGCGCAACTCGAAGGTTTGGCAGCGGGTCGACTGGGCCGACATGTACCTGGTGGAGAAGGGGAAGTATTTCGTCCTCGACTACCGGCCCGGTACCGGAGCCGGCAGCGAGGAACTCGAAACGATTCAGGCCGGCATGCTCGAACTGGCTATGCCCGTGCTGCCCCATCGACTGAACGACGACTGGCGCCGCGTGGTCGAGCAGATGGACTTTCTGGACATTCCCGGCATGCGGGCCGGGCGCCAGGGGGCGGAGCAGGGGAAGCGCACCACGGCCGACTCGCTCGAAGAGCAGATGGAAATCATCAAACGCGGCAAGGTGGCTTACCTGTTCGAACGCTACACCGACGAACTGCAAATCCAGACCCTGCTGCTGCTCTCCCGCGGCGGGAACCTGGAGGTGACCAGCCAGATGAAGCACCACATCGACAAATGGGGCCGGGCCCGCTACGGCGAGAAGGCGTGGCCCAGCCGCGTCCGCGACGAGGTGCCCGCCCTGTTCGTCGGCCTGACCGGCATTGACGAGGAGTTTCGAAACCGCGATGAATACGCCGACAAGGGATTGTACGAGAACCGCCTCGGGCAGATCGTCGACGCGCTCGGGCCCGTGATGAACGACTTCGGCGGCCGCGGAAAACCGCTGACCAACTGTTATCCGATTCGGTATCCCGGCACCTGGGACACGAACGAAGAGCAGCGGCAGAAGGACGATCCGGTCAAGTGGGAGCGGGCCAAGAGGGCGTTCCTCGAATCGGAACTGGTGAAGACGCACGTCCGCGCGCCGGAACAGCGGTGGAACACGGCCATGCGCGACGACGACGGCGGCCTGTCGCTCATTAGCGCCGGTATTCGCGGGGTGACCACGGCCGAGGAGAAGCAGAACCAGCTCTTGAAGCAGATTCAGGAGGTGCAGAACCGGTTGCTCGAACTGGCCCGCGATTGGTGGGTCGACCCCGATACGAACGTCGACCGCGAGAAGCGGCTGGCCGCGGCGCGCAAGGTCGTCGAGTGGCTGCTTGCGAACGAGGAGATGGTGTACTACCGGGTCCATGCGATCCAGGAATCGCTGGCGGTGGCGGAGGGGGATGAACTGGGGCTGGCCGACTGCGTGGAAACGCAAAGCCGCCGCCACGGCGACCCCCTGCCGCGGCAGGTTCGCAACTTCCTGCACGATTGGGCTACGTCCGCGGTGCCCAAGCGGTGGGAGGAGTACACCAAGACGCACAGCGAGGGCGGGCCGTGGCTCGAATCGAGCGAAATCGGCGCTTTCACACGTTACCTGCGGGATTATCTGGTCACCGAAAACGTTTTCGACGATCTGACCGAACGGCTCGAACCGGTAGTCCACCTGAAGACGCGGGACGAGGCCGCTCGGCGGCGGGCACGCCGCAAGTACGTTCGCACCATCCTCAACGACTTTGTGATGAATCCCGGCCCCAGCCTGGCGGCCATTCAGGCCGAAGAGGCCGCGGAACACGACGGCGAGCAGGAAGAAGCCCGGCGGCAGAAGTTCGAGAACTACGGGCTGATGGGCTCGTTCGTCGAGCGTTGGGCCTCCCGCATGCCGGCCGCGCTGGCGCTGGGGGCCGGCGAGCACATCAAGTTGCCGCCGGGCAACAGCGAACTGATCAAGCTGCTCGAACCGTTTGATAAATAGGCTCACGGCAGCACGGCTCTCCGAGCCGTGGGGGCAAGACAAAATGGCGACTCAACGAGTCACCCTACTGTAGCACGACTCTCCGAGTCGTGGGAGGAAGACACAATGGCGACTCGGAGAGTCGCCCTACTGTAGCACGACTCTCCGAGTCGTGGGAGGAAGACACAATGGCGACTCGGAGAGTCGCCCTACTGTAGCACGGCTCTCCGAGTCGTGAAGAGAGGACACAATGGCGACTCGGAGAGTCGCCCTACGGTAGCACGGCTCGCCGAGCCGTGAAGAGAGGACACAATGGCGACTCGGAGAGTCGCCCTACTGTAGCACGGCTCTCCGAGCCGTGAAGAGAGGACACAATGGCGACTCGGAGAGTCGCCCTACGGTAGCACGACTTTCCGAGTCGTGAGGAGAAGACAAGGCGGCGACTCGGAGAGTCGCCTCACGGATCAAAACACTTCCTTTGCGATAATCACCCATGCATGTACTGTTCGCCAATACGGGAGTTCAACTGGTTTGCGTCCCTCTCCGCGGAGGCGCCCGATTCCAAACCGGCCAGATCGGCTACGGCTGGCAACGCACCCGCTGCGGCTCCGGCGCCGAGAACGAGAAGCCGCGCGAGTACCCGTTCATTCAGTGGCAGGCCGTTCAGGCGGGCTCGACGAAGCTGTTCCTCGCGGTCGACACCACCTGCGGCGACCCCGAGGTCGGGTTTTTTTGCGAGGCCAGCTCGCTGACGCAGGACTTTCAGATTCACCTGGACGGGCTTTTGGACCTCACCGGGCAGCCGCTGCGTGGCGTGCCGCCGGTGGAACTGGTCATCCGGCCGGCCACGGCCACCGCCGGCGACGCAAAGCACGTGCACATGGTGGTCGACTTCGGCAATTCGCGCACCGGCGTGCTCCTGCTGGAATTGGCCGGCGAAATCAGCCAGACGCCGCAGATGCTTCCGTTCGAGTTGCTCAACCGCTACCACCTCGACGCCTGGAACGAGGAGGGGCAGTACGTCCCCTCGCCCAGCGCGCGGTGGTTCTCGTCGAAAACCCACTGGTGCAACACGCCGTACCTCCCCCCAATCTCGCAAACGAAGGTCGAGTACCACGCGATCGAGCAGGAGGAGGGCAAGGCGGGCTGGTTTGGGCGGGGGAAGAAGAAGACCCGGCAGAACAAGGTCGAAGTGTCGGTCACCCCGCCCCTGTTCGAGGACCGCTCGATGGTGCGTATGGGCCGCGAGGCCGACGACGTTACCCAGGTGATCCGCGCCGAGGGCGATATCCGCACCGGCCTGAGTTCCCCAAAACGCTACCTGTGGGCCGACGACGCCAGTTGGCTCGAAGGGGCCAACTGGCACATGGCCGATCCGTCCGACCGCTGCCAGACGGGGGTGTACGCCTCGACGCTCCGCGGGCCGCTGCTGCGGTTCATCCACGAGGACGACCGCGATTTTCTCATCGGCGAGCGTCCGCCCCGCGAAAACGAGTACGCTTCGGAAACGCCGCTGAAGCCGCGGCACGCCCCGCGCGCCATGATGACCGCCGCGCTGTACGAACTGCTGTGCCAGGCGTACCTGTACGTGAACTCCGACGCTTACCGCGCCGCTTCCGGCGACAAAGGCCGCACGCGCGAAATCCGCACGCTCACGCTCACCTTCCCCAGCGGCATGATCCACGAGGAGCAGAACCGGCTCCGCGCCCAGGCGGAGAAGGCCATCCGCATTTTCTCCGCCACGCTGGGGAAGAATCAGCGCGTCGAGCCGGAGTTGAACCTGAGTATCGATGAGGCCAGCGCGGTGCATTTGACGTATATCTGGAGCGAGATGCGGCTGCTGGGCCAAGACCCGCGGCTGTGGTTCGCCACGATGCGTCAGGACCGCGGCCTGCCCGCGCCGAAGGAAGAGGAGCCCGAGCCCGTGGCGATGGCTCCGGCGGGCCGGCGGCGCGGCCGGGTGGGCGTCGGCAGGCCGGGCGGGTCGCGCCGCGGGCCGCAAAAGGAGGAGGAGTTCGGCGACGCGAGGAACGAAATCCGCATCGCCTGCATCGACATCGGCGGTGGCACCACCGACCTGATGATCGCCAAGTACAACTTCGAGTCGAAAATCGACGACCGCATCCGCGGCCAGGTGCTCCACCAGGACGGCATTTACCTGGGCGGCGACCAGTTGGTCAAACGCCTGCTCGAAACGATCATCGTGCCCACCTTCGCCGACGTATTGGCCCTGGAGGAAGAGGACGTGCAGGTGCTGTTCGGGCCCGAGGTGCCCCGCAACCGCGAAATTCGCAACCAGCGCGTAAGCTGGATGAACCGGCTGTTCGTCCCGCTCGCCCAGCGCTACCTCGACAACGCCGTCGACGAAGTTTCCGATGAGCCCATCTCGCACATCGATCCCGACATCGTCGAGCCGTCGGTTGTCGAATCGCTCCAGCAGGTGCTCGACAAGCTGCGGGGCCCGGGCTACTACAACGCCGTGCAGGACATGGACCTGTACTTCGTCAAAACCGAGTTCGAAAGCGTCGTGTACGACGTGTTCGACGAGCTGCTGTTCGATTACTGCCAGCGGATCGTCGACCAACATTGCGACGTCGTGCTCTTGGCCGGCAAGCCGTCGAAACTCAGTTACATTCAGCAACTCGTGCGCATGTACGTGCCGCTTTCGCCCTCGCGCATTGTGCCCATGCACCACCACTACGCGGGCAACTGGTATCCGTACCAGGACGAGAAGGGGCACAATCCCGGGGCAATCGTCGACCCGAAGAGCCCGGTCGTGGTCGGCGCGGCGATCGAGTTCATGGCCCGGCACGGCATGCTGCCTCAATTCAAGTTTGAAATGCACGGCAAGGCGCACGAGAACAGCTATTTCTGGGGCGTGATGACCGACGCCACCAGCGGCATCCGCACCGAACGCATTTTGTTCCAGCCGGCCGAGGACCAGGCCCGGGAGGAGATTACCGAATTCACCACCGGCTCGCAGCGCGTGCTCATCGGCCGCAAGCTGGCCGGCGAGGAGGAGGCCCCCGCCACGCCCGTCTACCTGCTCAAGACCGAGGTGGGCGACCGGATCGGGCCCACCGAAGTGCACGTGCGCATCAAACGGAAGCACGCCAGCAAGGACGAGGAAGAAACGCTCGAAGTCGAGTCGGTCACCGGGGTTGTCGCGGGCGAGGACGCCATCCTGGGCGAGAACGTCCTGTTCAGTTGGCGCACGCTGGCCGACGAGCGGTATTACCTCGACACGGGCGGGCTGGACAACATCGAACTCGCGCCCGTCGCGTAACCCGACGCGCCACGGAGGAAGCACACTATGGCCCTGTGGGGAAAGAAACCCGGCGACGAGGAACCGGCCGCCGCCGAGGCCGGCGGCAAGACGGCCGACACCGACCGCGCGGAATCGGTCGGCGAACTGGCCGCTACGCTCGACAAGCTCGGCACGCTGCTCGACGAGACCAATCGGCGAGTGGTCGATTACCTGGCGTTGCGGGAGTCGCAGGCGGGGAAGCTCGACGGCGAGACCGTCCGGCAATTGGCCGAGAGGATCGACGCAATCGGCTCCCGGCTCGAAACCCTGCCCGCCCGAACCGAAGCGCCGGGGCCGAGTGCCGGCGCCGCGCCGAGCGCAACGCCCGGCGCCGAGGGTTCGCTGGCCGGCGCCCTCCAGCCGCTGGAGCAACGCCTGGCGCAAATCGAGAACACGATCCTCGCCTGGGCGGAACATGCCCAGAAGCACGCCGGGCTCGACCAGGCCCTGTCGGACGGGATGGGGCAACTCGTCGAGCGCATCGACCAGCAGCAGCAGTCGCTCAACGGCTCGCTGGGGCACGTGTGGCAGCGGCTCGACGACGGCCTGCGCGAAATCGCCGTACAGCTTCAGCCCGCTGCGGAGGAACCGCAGGACGCCCCCGCCGGCAGCCGCGAGTGGCAGCAAGCCCTGCTGGGACCCGAGCTTGCGTCGCGTTCCGAACTGAGCGAGGCGAGGGACCAGTTCCTGGCTGAACTGCTCCAGGGGAGCGACGGTGCCCGGGCATTGGCGGGGCAACTGCTCGTGTTCCGCTCGACTCCCATGGAACGCATGCCGCAGTTGCTCAAGGAAGTCGGCGAAGCGTACTACCGCTGGCGCCCGAAGGTCCGGCCGGGCACCGCCCCCATGGAACAAGCGCTGGCCGCTTGGCTGGAGGCGAAGTGCGACGAGTCGGGCATCGGCAACCGCATCGAATTGGTCGATCCGGGCGAGCGGTTCGACGCCACCCGACACAGCGCCGCCGCCCGCGGAGTCGAAATTACCGAAGTGCTCGGATGGATCGTGTTGCGCGACAACGGGCGCGTCTATACCAAGGCAACCGTCGCCGTCCGATAGGGGTTTCTATGCGCACGTACGTTTGCACTAACTGCGGCCACCAGGTTCAACGGCCCACGCAGCCGTTCAACTGCCCGCAATGCGGGCGGCAGGCCGTGAACCTGTTCCGGCCCGCGCCGGCAGGCGGCGCGCCGCAGCCGGGTAGCGGCTATCCGGCCGGGCAGCAGGGCTATCCGCAGCCGGGGCAGCAGGGATACCCGCAGGCGCCGGGACAACAGGGCTATCCGCCGCAGCCGGGGTACCCGCAAACGCCGGCGCAGGGCGGTTATCCGCAACCGCAGCCGGGGCCTTCCGGCTATCCGCCGGCACAGGGCCCGTCGGGATATCCCCAGAGTGCCGCAGCGCCCGGCCAGACGCCGGGCGGGTACCCGCCGCCGTTCGACGCCCCGCCGGGGCAGCTAGGCCCGGGGCAAGGCGGCCAAGGACAAGGCGGGTATGGGCCGCAACAGGGAGCGCCCTCGCCGCCGGGATACGGCCAGCAACCGCCGGGCGGCCGACAGCCTGCGGGCGGAGCGCCGTGGCCCCCCGCGCCCGGCCCGCCCGGTCAGCAACAGCAACCGGCTCCCCCGCCGGGCGCGCCCCGTCCGCCGGGCGGCGCCGTGCCGGGCGGCGCGATTCGTCCGCCGCAGTTCGGCAGGCCGGCGGCGCCCGGCCAGCCGGGGTTCGGTGGGCGGCCACCCGGCGGACAGCCGCCGGGCACGGCGCAACCACAGCAACCCGGCCCGCCGCAACAGCCGCCGCCGGGCGTGCCGGGGCAATACGGTCCGCCTTCGGGGCAAGCTCCTTCGGGGCAAGCGCCTTCGGGCGGTGCGCCGGGGTTCCCGCCCAGCCCGCCGCACGCTCCGCCCCCGCCCTCGGCACCGCAGCCGCCTTCACCTGGTGCGCAGGGGCCTCCACCCCAGGGGGCGCCGCCGTCGCCGCAAGGGCCTCCACCGGCAGCCTCGGGCGGGTTTCCCTTCGCGCAGCCGAAAGGGGAACCACCCCAGCCGAAAGGCCCCCAGCCGGCCGAGCGTCCGCAGCAGCAGCACGAGCAGCCATCACCGCCGAAGCCGCAGCCCCCGGCTTCTCCTCCCGGTCCGCCGGACCGGCCGGCGCCTTCGGCGAAGTCGCCGCCCGATTCCGGCGCGGTCCAGGGCCGGCCTCCCGCCCAGCGCCCCCGGGCCCCCGGTCCGAAGGCGCCGCAGCCCGGCGACACATCGCGCTACCGGGAGCCGCCCCAAACACCCGGCCCGTCGAAGGCGCGTGTCGAGCCGAAGCCGAGTTCCCCATCGAAGCCTCGACCGACCACACCGGCCCGGCCCGAGCGGAAGCCGTCGCCGCCCCCGGGCACGGAACAGGGCAAGCGGCCCGAACCCCAGAAGCCGGCGTCCTCCAAGGCAACCCAGCCCCCGGCGCGCAAGCCCGAGAAGCCCCCGGAGCCCGCCCCGCCCAAGCCTCGCCCGAAGCCGGTCCGGCCGGAGCAGTTCCTCTGGGCATATCCGGAAGAGCCGCCGCCGGAGGACGGCGTGGTGCTCCGCGCTCCGCCCGCGGTTGACGCCTCCGGCCGCATCTTCCTGCACTACCAGGACCGGCTGCTGGCGCTGAAGCTGTCCGACGGCAAGCCGGCGGTCGACTGGGAGTACGTCACCGGCGCCCGGGTGCCCGGGCCCATTATGGTCGCTGGCGACGGTTCGCTCCGGCTGCATTCGGCCGACGGGTTCGTGCATGCGGTGTTCCCCGACGACGGCAAGCAGGTATGGTCGCCGGTACAGGTGGGCGAGCCGCTCGGCTACGCCGCGCCGCTGGTCGACGCGGTGGGCAACACGTACATCAGCGCGCTGGACGGCGGGCTGCTGCGGGTCGACGACGACGGCCGGTGCAACAAGGACCGCCCGTACCTCCGCTCCCGGCAGAAGCTCAATTCCACCGGCATCATCCACCGCGGCGTGCTGTACATCGGTTCGGAGGAAGGCTATGTGTTCGCCGTCGAACTGGGCGACCAGCGGGGCCGCAACCGGTTCGACCACGCGGCCGATCAGGGCCACGCCGGCTGGTTCATCAACTCGGCGCTTGCCATGGCCGAGGACGGCACGATCATCGTCGCCGGTCGCGACGACAATCTGTACGGCTTTGCACCCGGCGGCAAGACGGCCTGGAAAACCGCCATGCCCGGGCAGATGCTCGGCTCGCCCGTGCTCGACCCCCGCGGCCACGTGTACGTGGGCGTGACCCAGTCGAAGCGCGGCCAGCCGTCGCGCGGCAAGCTCATTTCGATCGACGGCAACAGCCATAAGATTCGCTGGCAGGTCGACGCCGACGATGCAGTCGAATCGACGCCGGTGATCGGCGACGACGAGATGATCTACTTCGGCGACAATGCGGGCTTCATCCACGCGGTCGACCTGCGCGGGGCGCCGAAGTGGAAGGCGAAGGTCCACGCCCCGGTGCGGTCGGCCGGCATGCTGGTCGGCCCCGGCCAGGTGGCCTTCGGCCTGGAGGACGAGACGCTCACGGTGCTCAAGTGCACGTCGCAAAAGCTGCCCGACGCCGGCTGGCCCAAACTTGGCTGGACACCCGGCCACGACGGGTCGGCATAGCCCCCATCCAGCCTGTCATCTGGCAAGCTGGAAGCTTGTCCCACGCATTCGCCTACGCGGGAACCTTGGCTTTCTCGTACAGAAACTCAGGGGCAAGATCGGCCCCGTTGGGCCAGCAGAGGGTGTGAAACTCCGAGTGAATGTAAAACTCCCGAAAGACGTTCGGATCCTTCAACGGCTCGAATACCTCACCGTACAGTTCCTGCTTCAGGTCCAGATCGCCTCCGGTCCCGTCGGCAAACCGCACATGAATCGTATAGCCATGCAGATACCGGGCTTCAACGACTTTTGGAATCATGGCTGTTACTCCAGCGGCGGGATCTTCTTGGCCGGGCGGCCTGCTTGGATAAGCTCCCAGTTCTCCAAGAGTTCCGTCTGATGCCTATCAAGCCATTCTAACACGTGGCGAAGTGCTCGTTTCGGGAAACGTCCCCGAACAACGCCACTCTGGATATCAACCGTTATCTGATATTCACCATACACCGCATGGAAGTGGGGTGGCGGATGATCTCGCGGAAAAAATGCCGATCGCAATGCCGAGAAATCTTGCTAGCTCAGGCATGGCAAACCGTACCGTTGGCTCCCCATTCCAAACTGCGGCAAACTCGGGTGCTCCGTTGCCGTCGAGGCGAGAAGCAGCGAACCAGACCCAGTCAACCTGTTCAGTACATCGATATCGTCGCCCCAAGTCAATTCTCTGAACGCACTCACCCGCCGAACGAGGCGGCCGGGAAGTGCATTACGGCGAGGGCTCCGGGGTGCCTCCGCGTCCGAATCCCATCGCACGGCGCACCTCCGCCGCGCCGGTGACGCCGGCGTCGATCAGTTCGGCGGCCCGCTGCCAGCGGGTGACCATGCCCGACTCGACGGCGCGACGTTCGATTTCTTCGGCTTCGGCCCGGGTGAGAATGGCCCGGCCGACGGGCGCGGGGTCGGGCAGCAGCAGTTCCGCCAGCAGGGCGCGGCCGCGGTAGCCGGTGCGGCCGCATCGCTTGCAGCCGGCAGGCATCCGCGTCGACGCCACGGGCAGCCCGAGCCGGTCGTCGGGATCCTCCGACCACGGGGCGCAATCGCACAGCTTTCGCAACAGCCGCAGGGAGAGGACGCCCAGCAGTCCGCTCCGGAGGATGTACGGCTCGATGCCCATGTCGAGCAATCGGCCGAGCGTTTCGGCCGCGCTGCCGGCGTGGAAGGCCGAGAGGACCAGTTGCCCGGTGAGTCCGGCCTGCATGGCGGCCTGGGCGGTGGCGCGGTCGCGGATTTCGCCAATGAGGATCACTTCGGGGTCGTGGCGCATCAGCGCGCGGACGCCGGCGGCAAGGTCGAGCCCCGCGGCCGGGTTCACCTGCGTTTGCGCCACGCCCTCGACGGCCATTTCGATCGGGTCCTCGATCGACAGCAGCGACCGCTCGCCGCGGCTGCGGGCGGCCAGTTCGCGCAGACAGGCATACAGGGTGGTCGTCTTGCCGCTGCCGGCCGGCCCGCTCACCAGCAGCACCCCGGAGGTCTCGTCCAGCAGACGGTCGAGCGCCCCGCGGACCGATGCGTGGAGGCCCAGGTCGTCGAGCCGGGCGAACTGCCGCGCGCCGCCGAACAAGCGCAGCACGGCCCGTTCGCCGTGGAGCGTGGGAAAGGTGCTCAGTCGCATTTCCACGCCGGCGGCCAAGGCCGGGGAACCCGTCGGATCGGATGGTCCGGCTGGGTTCCCTTGCGGCTCGACCGGCCGGAGGCGCCCTTCCTGGGGCCGATCGGTGCAGTAGGTAAGCAGCCCGGCAAGCACCTTCAACCGCCCGACCACGCGCGGGCCGGCTTCGGGGGGCAGCAGGGCCGCGGTTTGCAGCACCCCGTCGATGCGCAGTTTCACCTCCAGCCCGCCGCCGGCCGGCTGCAAGTGCAGATCGCTTGCGCCAAGCTGTTGGGCGGCGGGCAGCAGCAAATCGACCACGCGCGAGGCGTAGTCGGCATCGGCCGGTTGCGGCCCGGCCAAAACGGCGCCCAATTCCGCAATGTCGGAAACTTGCATCGGCCCCCGGGCTCCCGGTGTGAACAAAACCCCACGTTTCCGCGTCATGGTAGTTGGAGGCGAAAGGGGCGTCAATGCGGGGGGGAAGTTTGCTCTCTACCCGCGACAACCGGTTGGCAAACGCCGCTATCGAGGCTATGCTAGCTGAACAATGAACCCATTGCTTTCCACTTGGAGGAGAACCCAATGCATACCTTTACTCGACGTGACTTTCTCCGCACCGGACTGGCGGCCGGGGCCGCGGTTGCCGTTCCGATGGCCGCGCAGCGCGCGGTCGGGGCGAACGAGGCGATTCGCCTGGGCCTGATCGGCTGCGGGGGGCGCGGCAGCGCCCTGGTCGGCGGTTTCAACAACATTCCCGGCATCCGCGTGGCCGGCTTGTGCGATCCCGACCGCGACCGGCTCAACGGTCTCGGCAATCGGTTCCCCGACGCCAAACGCTGGACCGACCTGCGCGAGTTGCTGGCCGATTCCGATATCGACGCGGTCGCCATCGCCACGGCGGTGCATTGGCACAGCCTGGCGACGATTTGGGCCGTGCAGGCCGGCAAGGACGTGTACTGCGAGAAGCCCATGTCGCACAATGTGTGGGGAGGTCGGCAGGCGGTTGCGGCGGTCGAGAAGAGCGGGCAAATCTGCCAGCACGGAACCCAGCAGCGGTCCGACCCCATGCAGGCCGAAATCCAGAAGTTCCTGCATGAAGACAAGGCGTTGGGCGAGATTCTGTCGGCGCGGGTGAACCGCTACGGCATCCGCCCGCCCATCGGCAAACGCGAGACGCCGCTGCCCATTCCCGACTCGATCGCTTACGACGTTTGGCTCGGCCCGGCCCAAGACGTACCCATCTACCGCGATAAGTTGCAGTACGACTGGCACTGGGACTGGAACACGGGCACGGGCGAGATGGGCAACTGGGGCGTCCACGTGCTCGACGACTTGCGGAACAACGTGTTCCAGGACAAGGTCGCGTTGCCGCGGCGGATTTGCGGCGGCGGCGGCCGCGTGGTGTTCAACGACGCGGGCCAGACGCCGAACATTCACTTTGCGTTTTTCGACACGGGCACGATTCCGGTGGTCATCGGGCTGTCGAACCTGCCGGCGGAACCCGGGTCGCGCAGCCCCTCGCCGCATCCCGGCCCGAACAGCGGGTATATCGTCTACTGCGAGGGCGGGCGGCTCGAAGGACAGCGGGGCCGGGCGGCCGCCTTCGACCGCGACGGCAAGGAAATCCGCCGGTTCTCGGGAACCGACAGCAACGATCTGCACAAGCGGAACTTCATCGAAGCCGTTCGCAGCCGCGACGCGTCGATCCTCAACTCGCCTATCCGCACCGGCCGCGACACGACCTGCTGGTGCCACCTGGCCAATATCATGGTCCGCGCCGGCGAGCCCTTCACGCGCGCCGCGGCGGCGCGCATCCCCGACCCGTCGGGTCAGTGGATCGGCCTGTTGAACGACAAGATGAAGGTGCTCAACGCGCACGGCATCCGCATCGAGAGCGACGACATCCGCTTCACGCCGCTGCTGTCGATCGACGCCGAGAAGGAGCGGTTCGTCGGCGAGGGCGCCGACGCGGCCAACGCCTTCCTGCGGCGCGAGTACCGCGAGCCGTTCGTGGTGCCGGAACTGGCGTGAGCGCCGCAC
>CAYPWB010000002.1:34070-46319 GCA_964414315.1 uncultured Planctomycetaceae bacterium
CGCCCGGTGCAACCCCGCGTTGCGCCGGGCGTTTTGTTTCGCCTTGGGTTTGTGGGCAACTGCCCTTCGCATTTTTCGCGATTTCGGGATAATGCTTGCATTCCGACTTCCTGAACGTCCCCTTTGCCAACACCGCCGCACGCCGTGGAAAAGCCGCCTCTTTCGAACAATGACGACTCCGCCGAACTGGGGGTTCTGCCGCTCAGCGAAGACGCGCCGCACGGGGCGCGTGAGCATCCGGGCAGGGATGGGCTTCTCTCGCGAAGCTACCTCGGCCTGCTGATTACGCAGTTCCTCGGCGCGATGAACGATAACATCTTTCGCTGGTTCTGTGTTTGGATCGGCAAGGATCTCGTTTCGGAGCAATTCGAGCATCTTGCGGTTTCGGCCGGTCTGGCGCTGCTGGTGCTGCCGTTTATCTTGCTGGCCGCGCCGGCCGGCTACCTGGCCGATCGGTTCAGCAAACGCAACGTGATCGTCGGCTGTAAGGTGGCCGAGGTTCTGCTGATGATCGCCGGCGTGCTGGCCGTTCTTTCTGGAAACGTTTGGGTCATGTTCACCATTCTGTTCCTGATGGGCTCGCAAAGCGCCCTTTTCGGCCCGGCCAAGTACAGCGCGATTCCCGAGATCGTCCGGCCCAGCCGCATCTCGGCGGCGAACGGTCTGATTGCGATGACCACCATCCTGGCCATTGTGGGCGGCACGGTCCTTGCCGGCTATCTGCACGCCTGGACGCAGCCGCTCGGGCAGGGGCGATGGTGGTTGTCGATGGCCCTGCTGGTGGGCGTGGCCGGAGTGGGACTGTTGACGAGTTTGCTGCTTCGGCCGCTGCCGGTGGCCAACGCCGCACGGCGATTTCCCATGAACCCGGCCGGCCAGGCGTGGCGCGACTTCCGTACCTTGGTGGCCGATCGGCCGCTTCTTTGGGCTGCCTTGGGCAGCGCACTGTTTTGGGCGTTGGGAGGCTTGTTTCAAGTAAACGTCGAGAAGTTCGCCAGCGAGGGGCTCGGGCTGCTCCCGCAAGACATCGGCCCACTGCTGGGTATTCTGGCTTGCGGGGTGGCCGTGGGGAACGTGACGGCGGGCTGGCTTTCCGGCGGACGCATCGAACTGGGACTGGTGCCCTTGGCGGCAGCCGGCATCGTCCTCGGTTCCATCCTGCTGGCCTTTGTACCCGGCGGAGTGGTTCCCGCGGGTGGCGCCGCCTTCTTTTCGCCCGCCTATGTGCTGACCGCCGTTTGCCTGTTCGGACTCGGCATTTGCGCCGGCATGTACGATGTGCCCTTGCAATCGTTCCTCCAGTACCGTAGCCCGGTCGCGTCGCGCGGTGCGATCCTGGCCGCGAGCAATATGATGACCTTCACGGGCACGCTGCTCGCCGCCGGAATCTTCGCCGGGCTGGGCGTGTATTTCAGCGGCCGGATGATCTTCCTGCTGAGCGGTCTGGCCCTGGCGCCGGCCGTGGTTATCATGGTGCTGGTCATCCCGCGCGAGACGGTTCGCTTCATCATTTGGCTCGTCACGCGGCTGATGTACCGCGTGAAGGTCGAGGGGTTGCACCACGTGCCGGCCCACGGCGGCGTCCTGCTCACGCCGAACCACCTAAGCTGGGTCGACGGCCTGCTGGTGGGTCTCGCCTCGCCGCGCCATCCGCATTACCTGGTGTACGCCCAATACTTCGAGCAGCCGCTGCTGCGTTGGTTCGGGCGGCTGGGCGGGGTCATTCCCGTTTGGCCGGGCAAGAAGTCGTCGGTGGTCCAGGCGATCCGCGCCGCGAGGGAAACGCTGCGGCGAGGCGATATCGTGGCCATCTTTCCCGAAGGGGGCCTCAGCCGTACCGGCGACCTCCGCCGCTTCGAGCCGGGCTTCCTGGCCGTCCGCAAGGGGACCGACTGTCCCGTCGTACCGGTGTACATTAGCGGGCTGTGGGGGAGCGTTTTCAGCTTCGAGGGCGGGAAATTCTTCTGGAAAATCCCGCGCGGACTGCGCCGCACGGTTACCATTCGTTTTGGGGAACCGATTCACAACCCCGAGGGGCCGAACCACATCCGTCAAGCCGTGCAGGAATTGGGAGCCGATCTGATGGACGAAGAACGACGCCGCGACATGAACCTGCCCCGTCGCTTCCTCCGCATGTGCCGCCGCGCACGCTTCCGCGAAAAGACAGCCGACTCGACCGGCGTGCGGCTGACCGGCGGCAGCCTGCTGGTGCGAACGCTCATCCTTCGCCGGCTCCTGCGCCGCGAGGTGCTTACGCCCGACGAGCAATACGTGGGCCTGTTGCTGCCTCCGTCGGTCGGGGCCGTGGTGAGCAACGCGGCGCTGGCCGTCGACCGCCGCATCGCGGTGAACCTCAACTACACGCTCAGTTCCGAGGTGCTCAACGCCTGCATTGCCCGATGCGGCATCCGCCACGTGCTCACCAGCCGGCGCGTCATGGAGCGGCTCGATCTGCAACTCGACGCCGAACTGGTGTTCCTGGAAGACTTCCGCGAGAAGGTGACCCTGCTCGACAAACTCGCCGCGGCGACGGCCGGGCACCTCGAACCGGTCTGGTCGCTGGAGCGACGCCTGGGGCTGACGAAGATCACCGCCGACGACCTGCTGACGGTCATCTTCACCTCCGGCTCGACGGGAATGCCCAAGGGGGTGATGCTTACGTACGGGAACATCGGGTCGAACATCGACTCGGTGCAGCGCATCCTGCACCTGCGCCGCGACGACGTGCTGCTGGGCATCCTGCCCTTCTTCCACTCGTTCGGCTACACGGCCACGCTGTGGACCATGCTCACGCTGGAGCCGAAAGGCGTGTACCATTTCACGCCGCTGGAGGCGCGCCAGGTGGGCAAGCTGTGCCGGGAACACGGCGTGACCATCCTGGTGGGCTCGCCCACGTTCCTCCGTACCTACACCCGCCGTTGCACGCCCGAGGAGTTCGCCACGCTCGACGTGGTGGTGGCCGGCTCCGAGAAATTGCCCAAGGAAGTGTCGGACGCGTTCGAGCAGAAGTTCGGCGTGCGGCCCATCGAAGGCTACGGCACCACGGAGCTTTCACCGGTGGTTAGTGCGAACATTCCCTCCAGCCGGGCCGTCACCCCGGGCGACAGCGGCGTGAAGGAGGGCACCGTCGGACGGCCGCTGCCCGGAATTCGGGCAAAGGTGGTCGACCTGGAGACCGGCGAGGACCTGGGGGAGGGGAAGTCGGGCATGCTGCTCATTTCCGGGCCCAACGTGATGAAAGGCTACCTCGACGAGCTGGAGAAGACCGCCGAGGTGCTGCGCGACGGATGGTACGTAACCGGCGACGTTTCGACCATCGACGCGGAGGGTTTCATCACCATCACCGGGCGGGAAAGCCGCTTCGCCAAGCTGGGCGGCGAAATGGTGCCCCACCTGCGCATCGAGGAAATGATCGGCCAGGTTCTGGGCGACGCCGTGCCCCCGGCCGCCGACACGGACGACGAACCGGACCGCCAGTTCGTCGTTACCTCGGTTCCAGACGCGCGAAAGGGCGAGCGATTGGTGGTCCTTCACACCGGCTTGCCGAAAAGCCCGGAGGAAATATGCCGGGCGCTGTCCGAGACCGGCTTGCCGCGGCTGTGGATTCCCACCCCCGACAGTTTTCGCCGCATCGACGCGATTCCCCTCCTGGGCACCGGCAAGCTCGACCTTCGGCGCATCCGCGAGTGCGCCCTGGCCGAGTTCAAGGCGCCGGCCGCCCCGTAGCGACCGTGGCACGAATCGAAGTGGAGCAAGCTTCCAGCTTGCCAAATACGCTGTTGAGCCAGTCTCGTGAATTGAAGACGTGCAAAGCTGACAGGCTGGAAGCCTATCCCACGGCGGCCGGTTTGCGGCCTGGGGTGGCCTGCCGTCAATCACCTGTTGAAGGATGCCACGCGTCTGGCGAAGGGGCGTCGGCGCTAACGCTGGGCCACGCCTCGTCCACGGGCGGCAAACGGACTACCCCGTTCGGCATCGCCTCGCCGGCCGCCTCGGCAACGGCGGCGGGGCCGACCGGAATCAGGTCGCGGTCCTCCGTGTCGGCGGGCGGGCCTGCGGCTGCGTACGGCGGGCCGGGTTCCGCTTCGGTCGCTGCACCCCGCCCGGGAAACTCCGGCGGCGCTCCATCAAACGCAGCGGTTCCCGCCCCAGCTTGCGGCTCCAGTGGGTTGTAGATGTCTGCGGAAGACGACCAGGCTTCTTCGCCCACCGACGGCTCGTCCTGACCCGCTTCGGCATCCATGCCGAGCATTCCGTCGAGAGAACAGCCGGTCGCATCGCAGCCGGGAGCTTCCGCCTCGTCCGGTGCGGAACTCGACAAGGTGCGGTCTTGGTGCTCGGCAGTCTCCGCCCCCGGCCAATCAGTCTCCTGTGCGTCACCTTCTTCGTCGGCGGCCTGCTGAACCGTTTCGGGAGGTTCCGTGGAGACTGTGTCGTGTGTGTCCGGGCTCAATTCCGGCGGCCGCAGGGCTACCGCGGGCGTTCGCGCGATCTCGGCGGGCGGGGCCGACGGCTCCGACTCGTCGGCCGGCTTCGGCCGCGCGACTGCGCCGCACTCAATGGGGAACTGGGCCATGTTGAGCGCCAGGGCGCCTACGACCAGGACGAAAACGCCCAGCGTTGCCGCAATCCGTGGCATGGTTCGTACCTCCTCGTGTCAAACATACACCGCGACAACGGGCAGGCAAGCAGAGAAAGCCTTCTCGGAAAGACAAACGGGGCGAGAGGCGTAGGGCCGAACGGCTCAGGTAAACATTGCGGGCCGAGGGCTGGAATTTTCGTAACCGTTCACGGGGCGGCGCGGGCAGTTTTCTCCGCTGCACGCGAGGGGGACAGTCCCATTTTCGTGGCGGAAACGGTGGATGATTGGGCAAAAAGCCCTTTGTGCCCCGAAAATTGGGACAGTCCCCCGTGAACGGTTACGGGCACGATTCCGGTCACTCTCCCGGCCGGGGGCAGCAGTCGGGAGCACAAGCGTCGGCCGCTGCGGGGTGGAGCCCAACCGCCAGCCGGGGCGCTGTGGGATCGAGCCGCTCGACGACCAATTCGCGAATCATCTGCACGAAACGGGGGTGGCAGCCCACCGTGGAAGCTCGGGCCATGCCCAGGCCCAACTCCTCGCACAGGGCGGCCGCCTCGACGTCCAGGTCGTAGACCACCTCCATGTGCTCGCTGACGAACCCAATGGGCACCACAACGACATCCTCGACCTCACCGGTCGCGGCAAGCGTTTTCAGAACCTGTCCGATGTCCGGCTCGAGCCACGGCTGACTGGGCGGCCCGCTACGGCTCTGGTACGCCAGTTGCCAGTTCGACAACCCGTTTCGCTCGGCCACCAGCCGGCACGCTTCGTGAAGCTGGTTTTCGTAGGGACTCGACTGCGCCATGCTCATCGGGATGCTGTGCGCCGTGAACAGCGTTGCGGCGGCATGGCGACGGTCGTCGGGCAGCGTTGCTCGGGCCTGTTCGACGCGTTCGGCCATGGTTTCGATGAAACCGGGATGGTTGTAGAAGAGCCGCAGCTTTTCGATCGGGGGGGCCGCATCGCCCACCGCCGCCCGCGCCGCGTCGATATCCTCGCGGTACTGGCGGCAGCCCGGGTACGAGCCGAATGCCGAGGTGCAGAAGGCCAAGGCCCGGCCCACGCCGTCCTCGGCCATTTGCCGCACGGCGTCTTCAAGGAGCGGGTGCCAATGGCGGTTACCCCAATAGACCATCAGCGGGGGCCCGTGGGTGTTGAGTTCGGCAATCAGCGCGGCCAACAGCGCTCGGTTCTGGGCATTGATCGGGCTAACGCCGTCGAACAGATCGTAGTGCCGGGCGACCTCCTGCAACCGTTCCCGGGGAACCGGGCGGCCTCGGACGACGTTCTCGAGGAACGGCATCACATCGTCGGGGCCCTCAGGACCCCCAAAGGAAGCTAGCAGGAGGGCGTCGAAGGGGGGCACGTTTCACCTCGGGTGCAACGACGGGCGGGAGAGAGGAAAACGGATTCTTTCGCGGCTGGGGCAGATTCGGCCGAACGGCAGAGTTCTGCACGATGCAGCGGACGGCACGGCGGAGCGTCCCTGCTACTTCGCGCCGCCGGCTCGACGGTGCATGCCTGCTTTGCGCCCGGAAACGGAAACGCCGGAAAAATGACCCCGACGGGATTTGAACCCGTGCTGCAGGCTTGAAAGGCCTGTGTCCTAGACCTGACTAGACGACGGGGCCGAGATGGCTTCGCCAGCGTACAACCGTTTCGAGGGCGCCGCCTCCTTCGTGCTCAGCGGGAACCATGGACCGTGCCGCCGGCTCGAACAAGGTTGCGCCAGCGAGCGAAACCTTCTGTATACCCGAGATGCTCAGCGTCGTCAATGGCCACCCAAGAAAACGTTCAGCGCCGTTGCGGAGTTGCTTCCTCGCGAGCCTGTGGGCCTTGGGTGCAGAACCGCGGGCGATTTTGCCCACGGGTGAGGACGCCCAAGCGGCGAGGGTTTCCGAACGGGCGTCAGGGCTCGCCGGGCACCGAGTCGGTCTTTCCCGCCTTATTCGCCACAAGCTCTTCATTGCGATGGATCGCGTCGAAGACCTCGCGCCGATGCACGGGGACCTCCTTGGGGGCCTCGACCCCGAGGCGGACCTTGTCGCCACGAATTTCAACCACGACGATGGTAATGTCATCGTTGATGACAATACTCTCGTTCTTTTTCCTGGATAATACAAGCATTATTCGCTCCTTCGCTCTTCCACCAGGGTCTCCTATTTTGACTGCCCTGTCAAGAGCATCCCAACGGAGTCCGTGCGGTCACACTATTCATTGTACGATACGCCACGCATATCCGAAGTCAAGCGATCAGCGTACCATATTGAGGTTTTTTTCCGACAGCTTTTCGAATTGGGGGTATCTTAGTCGCTATTGTTGTTACGAACGGGTATTCGTCTTGGGTCGAGACGGCTTGGAAGCGGCTTGTGGAAAACGACGTAACCTCATATAATATAGCACTTTGCGTTCGGCTTCCCGGAGTCTCTTGCCATGATCGACACCCACGCCCACCTCGATCAGCCGGAGTTCGACTCAGACCGTCGGCAGGTTATTGAAACGGCCCGAAGGGAGGGGGTCAATTTCATTCTTTGTGTGGGTACGACGGCCGAATCGAGTGCCGCAGCCGTCGGCCTGGCCGGACAATATGCGTCCTGCTATGCGGCGGTCGGGATTCAGCCGAACCATGTGGCCGACTGTGGGACCGGCGATTGGGACGCCGTGGTCGAGTTGTCCGGCAGTCCAAAAGTGGTGGCCCTCGGAGAGACCGGCCTCGACCGCTACTGGGATTTTGCGCCGATGGCCGTGCAGGAAGATTACTTCGACCGCCATCTGCGGCTTTCCCGGCAACGCGGCCTGCCTGTCATTATTCACTGTCGCGAAGCCGAGGCCGACCTGCTGCCCATGCTGCGCAACGCGGCTGCGGAGGCGCCGCTTGCCGGCGTGCTGCATTCGTTCAGCGGCAATGCCGAGTTCGCCGCCGATTGCCTGAGTTTAGGCCTTTATGTCAGTTTTTCGGGCATGGTCACGTACCGCAACAAGAAGTTCCGCCCATTGCGCGAAATCGCCCGCACGATACCGGCCGACCGCCTGCTGATGGAGACCGACAGCCCGTACCTGGTTCCCCATCCGCTCCGCGGCCGGCAGAAGCGGAACGAGCCGGGGCACCTCCGGCTTGTTGCCGAGTCGTTGGCCGAACTGCGCGGTATGAGCCTGGCCGAGTTGACCACGGTGACCAGCGCCAATGCCCGTCGCCTCTTTTCGCTACCCGTCGGATAAGTTTTAGCTTGCCATCCTTCCGCAGGAGACGTATTTGACAAGCTGGAAGCTTGTCCCACGGGCTGGAAGTTCAACTATCCTGCGGGAAGGGTCATGCCGCCAAATCGGCGATGTAGAAGCTTCCGTAGGTGTGGACGCGGCACCGTCGGTGGAGTTGGTCGGCCAATTCGCGGTTATAGCGGAGCATTTCGCCGACGGATCGGGTTTGGCCGTCAATTTGAACGTGCACGCGGTCGACGAACTCGGTTCGCATGCCGCCGCTGCGCCAAATAATTCGGGCGTCGGGAGTCGCCCGATTGACGATCGCTTGCCATTCGGCTTCGAGCAGGGGGAAGAACTGGTCGGAGAGCCAGTCCATGTGGTCGAGCAGCACAAATCGGGAAATGGCGACGTCGTGGGCTTCGAGGAACCCCTGAACCGAGTCGGTGTACACACTGACCCGGTCGACGAACCCCCCCTTGAGCTTATCGAAGTTCTCCTTCTTGAGGTATTCCGGGCAGCAATCGCGGGAGTACTCGCCGGTCATGTAAACGCGCCAGAAGTAGTTATCGGAGAGGGGGATTTGGGTCAACACGGCTTCGAGGCAATCTCGCACGAAATTGGCGATCTTGCCGTCGTACTGCTGCTCCACTTGTCGCCGCTGGGCCTTCGGCACTCCGACCAGCGAGAGGGTCGTATCGCGGTTCATCGCGAAGTGCATCGGCCGGGTCCAAAGGCGGTCGCGGATGCGCTGCTCGTAAATCTGCCGCTGCTCCTCGACGGTGCTTGCCCGAAGGATGGCGTCTACCCAGGGCCGCAATCGCAGGATTTTGTTGATATACAGGTTCATCAGCCGGGCGAACGTGCCCGACGTGCCGCGGAAGAAGAACGTGCGTCGGGGATTCGTGAAAAAACGAATCCGGCGGTCCCAATAGCGCTGGGCGAACGGCGAGAGGTCTGCCCGCAAACCGTCGCGGTAAATGTGTCGAGCCTTCGGCGAATAGCCGCGGCCGAACAGTTCGAAGAAGGTGTCGTAATCGAGCTGGCGGATCCCGGCCAGCTTCAACTCGAGCAGGGCATTTTGCCGGGGGTTCATGTCGACCGCGTGCACGTGCTTCGGCCCGACCAGGGCGTAGTCGAGCGCATTGCACCCGGCCGAGGTGATCACCAGGACGGTATCGTCCGGTCCGAGCTGAAGTGCCTCACGGTCCAGGCGGGGGTCCTCCCAGCACGTGTTGTACACCAGGTTGTGCCGGTGCACCAGGTTGAACACCCGCGAACTCATCCAGTCGACGACGGCCATGCGGCACCCCTCTTAAGTACTGTTTCCCCTCGGTCTTCAGCAGCCGAGCCCTTCATGATACGCCTTGGGCCGCAAACAGCAACCCCACGTTACTTATACGCTGGGCGTGTTAGATGGTTGTTAGATAACGCAAAAATGTGGGGCTTCCGCTTCTGGGTGCCAAGCCCGGCAAACTAGACGGCGCGCTCCGTCGTGCCGTCACCCCGCGCTGCCCGCCCTTGATCTTGCCGCGAAGCCTGCGAAAATAGGAAAGTTTGCCCCTGCTCGAATGGAGTTCACGAACATGCCCGCTGGCTTTACTACCGGTTTGCCGGGATTGGACGAGGTGCTCAAAGGCGTCATGCCCGGCGACAACATCGTGTGGCAGGTTGACGACATAGCCGAATACAAGGCGCTGGTCGAACCCTACGCCACGGCGGCGCGCGATTCGGGCCGACGGCTGATCTACTTCCGGTTCGCCTCGCACGAGGCGCTGCTGCCGGACGACTTCGGGGCCGAAATCCACCGGCCGAACCCCGCGCTGGGGTTCGAGAGCTTCGTCGGCAGCGTGCACGAGGTGATCGAGGACGCGGGCATGCACGCCGTGTACGTTTTCGACTGCCTTTCGGAGTTGGCCTCGACCTGGTTGGCCGACCAGATGCTGGGCAACTTTTTTGTACTCACCTGCCCCCGTCTGTGGGACCTGGAAACGGTCACTTACTTCGCCCTGTATCGGCACTACCACGCCTCGTTTGCGTTGAACCCCATTACCGAAACGACCCAGTTCCTCCTCGACGTGTTCAAGCACAAGGAGACGCTCTACGTGCGGCCCATCAAGGTGCAGCACCGGTCGACCCACTCGATGAACACGATCCACGCCTGGGAAGGCGACGAATTCCGCCCGATCACCAACAGCACGATCATTTCCGAACTGCTGATTTCGAGTCGTTGGCCGGGTTTGCGGGCCGATATGCGGCTGGGGTTCTGGCGGCGCATTTTCAACGAGGCGCAGCAGGCGTACGACAACGTGCGCGCGGGCCGGTGCCCTCCCGAGCACGAGCGCGACGTGTTCGAGCGACTCAGCCGCATGATCCTCTCCCGCGACGAAGCCATGCTGCGCCTGGTGCACCGGTACCTCAGCCTGGAAGACATTCTCGACATTCGCGACCGCATGGTGGGTATCGGCCTGATCGGCGGCAAGGCGCTGGGCATGGTTCTCGCCCGCGCCGTCCTCAAGCACGAAGCGCCCGACTGCCACGCGGTGCTGGAATCGCACGATTCGTTCCACATCGGCTCCGACGTGTTCTACACGTTTCTCATCCGCAACGGCGCCTGGTGGATTCGCCAGAAGCAGCGCAACCCGGAAACGTTCCTCGACGGGCTGGAAGAGGCCCGCACCCGCATCCTGCAGGGCCACTTCCCCGACTACACCATGGACCAGTTCCAGGCCATTCTCGATTACTTCGGTGAGTCGCCCTACATTGTGCGGTCGAGTTCGCTGCTGGAGGACGCGTACGGGAACGCGTTCGCGGGCAAGTACGAAAGCATGTTCTGCGCCAACCAGGGGACGCGCGAACAGCGGCTGAAGGCGCTGCTCGACACGGTGCGGCAGGTGTACGCCAGCACCATGAGCGAAGAAGCGCTGCGTTACCGCAGAGCCCGCGGCCTGCTCGATTGGGATGAGCAAATGGCCCTGCTCGTCATGCGCGTTTCCGGCGAGAAGTACGACGACAAGTTCTATCCACACGTGGCCGGCGTCGGGTTTTCGCTGAACCCCTACGTGTGGCATAAAGAGATCGACCCGCGGGCGGGCGTGGTGCGGCTGGTATTCGGTCTGGGCACGCGGGCGGTCGACCGCTCCGACGACGACTACACCCGGCTCATCGCCTTGAACGCACCGATGCGGCGGCCGGAAAGCAATTTCGACCAGGTGTGCCAGCACTCGCAGCGCCGGGTCGACTACCTGGACCTGGCGGCGAACCGTTTCTCCTCCGGGCATTTCCTCGACCTGCTGCGAGATACGCCGGGGCTGCCGGTCGACATGTTCGCTTCGAGCGAGGCGCCGGGGGCGGGGGAGGGCGCCGCGCCGGCCTACGCACTCACTTTCAGCAAGCTGCTGACGGCCACGCCGTTCGTCGCCGATATGCGCACGATGCTCGAAACCTTGGAGAAGGCGTACGGATGCCCGGTCGACGTCGAGTTCGCCGCGAACTTCCTCAGCGAGAGCGAATACCGGATCAACCTGCTGCAGTGCCGGCCGCTGCAAGTGCGCATCGACGAAGGCGTGTCGATGCCGAAAATTTCGGTCGAGGAATCCGACCGCATCCTGGAGGCGCGGGGCGCGATCATCGGGCCCAGCCGATTCATGCGGCTCGACCGGCTCATTTACGTGGTGCCCGCCTTGTTCGCCGACCTCCCGCTGGCGCGCCGCTACGAAGTGGCCCGGCTGCTGGGACGCATCAACCAGGCGGAGTGCGCGAGCGGCAAGACGACCATGCTGTTGGGCCCCGGCCGCTGGGGAACCTCCAGCCCGGAACTGGGCGTGCCCGTCCACTTTTCCGAAATCAGCCGCGTTTCCGTGCTGTGCGAGATCGTCGCCATGCGCGACAACCTGACGCCCGACGTTTCGGTGGGCACCCATTTCCTCAACGAGCTGGTCGAAATGGACATCCTGTACATGGCGCTGTTTCCGAAGCAGCAGAGCAATTTCCTCGTGGAGTCGTACTTCCTCGACGCACCGAACCGCCTGCTCGAGTGCGTTCCGGAGGCTCATCGTTGGCAGGATTTCATCCGCGTGATCGACGCCGTCGACCCGGCGCACCCCAATCGGGCCGTCCACCTGCTGGCCGACGCCGGCGAGCAGCAGGCCGGCCTCTTCCTGGCCGATCGGCAATCGGCGCGGACGGCAGCGAGCCCGTAGCGATCGGCCACCAACCACGTGGCGTAAGCTTCCCGTTTGCGAAGAGTGCGCATGCCAAACTGGAAGCTTACGCCACGTGGAAGACGCCAGGAATTGGTTTCACGGTTCCGGGGGCGAAATCAGCTATCTCCGCCGGCGTTCTCGCGAGTCACGTCGGCGCAGCCGCGCAGTTCAATGAGGCTTTTCGGGTCGCGCCCGCCGTCGGCCTCGACGTCCAGGTTGCGCAGCGTGACGCCCGTCTGGTTGGCGGCGACCACGGCCCGGCCG
>CAYPWB010000003.1:0-42377 GCA_964414315.1 uncultured Planctomycetaceae bacterium
CCGGTGTACGTATTGGCGGCAGTGAGCGTGAGCGTGCCGGCGCCGGTCTTGGTCAATCCACCGCTACCGCCCCCCTGACCCACGTTGCGGTCGATCAGCACCGCCGACACGGTCAGGTCCGCCTGGGCATCGCCGGTAACATCGGCGACGTCGAAGGTGACGTTGGGGTCGGCGGATCGGCCCAAATGAATCCCGCCGAACGACGGGCTGCCCGTGGCCGGCCCGCTGATCGTTGAGGGGCTACTCCCGCCGACGGTCACCGGGTAGAGTAGCGAATACATCTGGTACGTCGCGTTCGCGCCGCCGGTTCCGGTGAGCGTGCCGCCGTTGAGCGTCAGCGGCCCAAGGGTGGTGAAGGCGCCTTCCGCGGCGACGATACCGCCGTTTCGGATGACAATGGGCGCCACCACGTTGACCCCTGCATTTCCGAAGGCGTCGTGCATCCTGAAGGCCAGGGTGCCGCTGTCAACCGTTATGGTCCTGGTGGCCAGGTTCGCCAGTCGGTTGACGTTGACCCTACCCTGGTTGACCGTCAAGTCGCCCTGGAAGCCGCTGCTGGTGGCTCCCAAAGTCAGCGTGCCTGACCCATCTTTAGTGAGCGTGGACGCGGTCCCTGCACCACTGATGGTGATGTTGACGGTCGTGTCGTACGGTCCCGTCACGGTCAACGCCCGTCCGTTCAGGTTGAAACTGGCCCCGCCGCCGAACACCAAGTTCCCGGCGGCGGCATTGATCTGCACGCTGTTGTGAAACTCGTGGCCGAGGTTGTTGGTTTGGGTATTGGGGCTGTTGTTGACGATATCGCCGGTGAGCCGAGTCCAACCTCCGCCAACCGTGAACGGGCTGGCGCCGGCGGCGAAGGTGATGCCGTTGAGAGTGTAGTAACCCCCGCCCTGGTTGTTAATGGGCGTGGTACGCGTCGAGCCGTCGAATACGATCGAGTCGCCGGTTGCCGCCAAGGGCGTGCCGCCCCAGTTATCGGCGGTCGTGAAGTTATTGTCCGCGCCTCCGCCGGTCCACGTGAGCACTGCCGCCCGCGCCGCGCCAACGGGAGTGTGCAGTTCGGGCACCGCGGCGATGAGCACGATGGCGGCCGCCAGACAAGGGAGTGGAAAGCCGCGACGGCGACCACGGCTGGCGGCCGGTCCGATTCGTACCGCGCACCCCTGTCGCAGCCGCACAAACAGATTCACGAATCGCGTTGTCGTATTCATCCCGAATCTCCTCAAGATTGCCCGCAGAAAGGGGTAAGAAGCCCGACTTGCATGCAGCGGGATACGGCCACGGAGTTGCGGGAACGATGCCCGCCCTCACGTTGCCGTCCAATTGCACAGAATCGATTGTAGTCGCAGCCGCCAAAAAAATCGAACAAAATGACCCGCATTTCGTCTAGAACGCCTGCGCTTTCGTATGGCTATCGCGAAACGCGCTGGGCGTACTCCCCGTAAGACGGGTGAAGGCGCGGCAGAACTGCTCGCCGCTGCCGAAGCCACATTGGCGCGCAATGTGGTGGACTTTTTCCGTGGAGGTCAGGAGGAGGCGCCGGCCATGCTCGATTCGTTTACGCTCCAGTTCCTCGCGGATCGTGCGGCCCACGTACTGCTTGAACGCGCCGTAGAGGGTGCAGCGGCTGATGGCGGTGGCCCCCACCACGTCGTCCACGCCGATGCGTTCGCCGTAATGCCGCCAGATGAAGCCCAGGGCCTTGGCCACCTCGGCGTGCTCGATGGCCAGGATGTCGCTGCTACGCCGCACGACCAGCCCGACGGGCGGGATGACGACTGGGTTGGGCGGGGCCGGGCGGCCATGCATGAGCCGGTCGAGCAATTCGGCGCCCCGGTAGGCCAACTCGGCGCGGTTGCTGTCCACACTGGTGATCGGCACCGGGGCGAACTCGCAGGTGTACTGGTCGTTGTCCACGCCGACGACGGCCACCTGCTCGGGAATGGCCAGGCCGGCGGCCTCGCAGGCGTTGATGATCGAGTAGGCCCGGTGGTCGCTCTGTCCCAGTATGCCCAGGGGGTTGGCCAGCTTGCGCAACTGCCGGACGAGCCAGGCGAGCATTTGCCGACGTGGGTCTTCTCGGGCGGCCGCGTGCCAGTCGAGCCTGGTGTAGTCGAGCCCCGCGGCGTTCACCGCGGCCGCGAAGCCCGCTTCCCGATCGCGCACGTCGCTGTAGTCGGTACACTTGAAGAAGGCCAAATGCCGGAACCCTCGCTCCAGCAGGTGCTCGGCGGCCAGTTGCCCGATTCGGAAGTTGTCGAGTAGCACCCGAGCGGCGGTCAACTGCTCGACGTCGGCCGTCAAGGCGACGATCGGCGTCTTGACCGTTTGCAGGTAGCGGGTCAAGTCGGGCCGGTTGGGCAGCGCGAGCGCGAGGACCCCATCCCCCTCCCAGTCTTCCGGCACGGCGCCGTAGTGCGCCATCCGCGTATCGAGAATCCAATTCGCTTCCCGCGCATAGCGAGCCGCGCCCAGGTGCATCCGGTGTTCATAATAGGCCAGCGCCAGCAGGACGCGCTTTCGACGCGGCGCTGCAAAACGACGACTGGGACCCGAGGATGGTGCCATTGGGGAAGACGTGGGTGCGAGTTATTCCAAACGCTGCAAATAGGCAGGGGCGCTAGGGCCGCAGGACCCCTGTTTTGTACTCGTTCACGGCGGTTTCGGGCCGATGTAGCCGGTCGACAGGGCCACGTCGTCGTACCAGACGGTGTTGTCCTGCTCGGCGCGGTGGATGTACACGTCGAGGTTGAACCGCTTGAGCTTCACTTCGGCGCTGGTCCGCCATCGGATGCCGGTGTAGTGGATGTACAGCTTGCCGTCGATCCATGCGGCCAGCTCGCCGTTGGCCTTGCCGGCATCGTTCGCCCGGATCATGTGTTCAAGGCAGTACCAGCGGTCGCGCTCGGGCACGATGCGCTCGTCGGGCTCCGGCCCCAGCATGTTGCCCCAGTAGTTGCCGTCGCGGTCGGGGCGCATGTCCATCCAGTAGGTATAGAGGAACATGTAGCCGGGCGCGGGCAGGCGGCCCCAATCGCGCCAGGGCTCGAAGCGGGCGTTGAACCGGTCGTCGCCGCGGGGGCGTTGGCCGGCCATGCCCATGCCGGCCCAGCGGTTCGCGCCGGCCACCGCGGCCAGCCCGCCGCCGGTGTGGTTCAGGTTTCCCTGGTCGTAATCGGACGCGAAGCGGAGGTAGCATCGCAGATGCACGCGGTCGTACCCCTCCGGCCCGAACCAGCCGGTGGCGCCGGTCCCCGATGCTTGCCCGCCGCGGGCGACAGCGGTAAACTCGATGGCCCCGCTGCCCGAATGGGCCACCTTGGGGTCGTCGACGAGCCGGGCGCGGCCTTCCTTCAGCCCGCGGATTTCGAAGTAGTTCTCGATCGACTCGGCCGATTCAAAACCGTCCTCGAAGAACACCTTGCCCGGGGCTTCCAGCGCGGCCAGCCGCGCGGGATCGGCCAACGTTTCGGCCGTGACCCGCCGGGCGTAGGGCCTCGCTTCGTCGTCGGTCGCCTGTTGGGCAACCGCCGGCCGAGCGCCGCCGGCTAGTGCTGCCGCGGCGACGATCCCAATCGCCGCCGCACGAAGCCGCCCGTGCCATTCGAGAACCGGTCGTCGATGATGGTGCATTGCGGGTCTCCTTGTCGCTTGAACGCTCATATCGGGCATTCCCACCCACTCGCGCGGGACGGCCAGCGATCGTCGGCGGGTTCGGTATCGCGCCGGCCAACCCGCGACTTCCGCCGAGAAATCAATCTTCCTCCGACCAAATCCTGAAGTAGACGGCGAAACGGCGAGCCAGGTGCTTTGGTTTCTCAGCAAACAACCGACCGCCCAGCGGCTTGCTTTCGCGCTCGATCTGCGCGGTCCATGTGTCGACCAGTTCGATGAAGTTCGTGAGAACCTCCTGCTTTGCAATGGAGGCCCGATCATTCAGGACCCATGCCCGCAGAACACAAAGGTTATGGTGATCGCCCAGCAATGTGCCCAGCGCGTCGGCCTCATCGCGCCGTACCTGCACGCCGGCGGGCCAGGCATCGCGCAGCAGACGCATATGGTACCAGTGATACTTCACCCGCTTGCGCCACTCGTGGAAGGTTTCGGGCGCAGGATTATCGTAGGCTGCCTCCATGGCGTCGCGTGCCCGAGCGTACGTTCCGCGCATCCCCGCGAGGGCGGCCTCCTCGCCATCCCCTTTGATGCTGAGCGACGCCGCACGCTTGCGACCGGTCACCATGGCAGACTCGAAATCCTGCAGAAGCGTATCGATCCGGTCGGTATCGTCCATCTGCGTGCGCTTACGCGTTTCCAGCCGCAAGCGGATGGGCCGGAGGATTTCTTGATCCATCTGGCCGGCGAAATGCTCGCCGAGCGCGTCGCACGTTTCGAGCATAGCCTCCGTGTCGCGCACGTTCGCGATACGGCGCGCCGCATCGCGGTACCAGGCGTTCTCCTTGGAGTACGCCTTGCCGAGCGCAGGCCGAACCAATCGCAGCGCCGCCCGAATCTTCTTGCAGCGCTTGCGCACCTGGTGGATCGTATCTGCCCGACCCAAGTTCGTGTCGGCCAGCTCGCCGAGTGCGCGTTCGATCTGTTCGGACAGAACGCGGCGAATACCGTCCTGAACCGATTCACCCGTCTTCAAGCGATAGGGCATGGGGGATCACCTCCAGGAGTGCTATGGCACATTGACGTTCAGAGTTACATGAGGCTTTATGGCACCACAATAGTGGACATCTGTTTCCGAGCCGACACCTCCATGTTAAGCTACTCATTCTGCATGCGGTTTTTTGAGAATTATTGTTGCCAACGGTTCCTTGATCTCGGTGTGAGCGTGGAACTGCTTCCGCGACTCCGGTCCTGGCTTAATCCAAAGCGAATGGAGGCTACATCCCGCTTCAAGCAGCAACCAGCAATCCGCAACTTGCGTTCCAGGTCGATCCGTCTCATCCAATCTGCGCCTTCTCTTCTATTGCGTCAACCACGAAATACACGAACGACACGAAAGGGTACGATGCCGGTGTTTGTGCAACTTACGGATCGGTCAGGTTCGGCGCCCAAGGGCCCTCGCGCAACGGCGGGGTTTCGCCGGAGGGCGGGAACGACTGCGCGACGGCGTCGCGCAGCTTGCGGGAAAGCTCGGCCACGGTTTCGGCGTGGGCCGGGTCGCCGGCCAGGTTCGCCTGTTCCCGCGGATCGGCGTCGTGGTCGTACAACTCGCGGCCCTGCTCGCCCTCAGCCCACTCGGTGTAGCGCCATCGCGGCGTGCGGAGCGAGTAGCCGAAGAAGCGGCCGGTTTGCCGCCCGCCGCGGGTTACCTGCGTCAGCGCCCAGCCGCGGCCCGGCTCCGCCGGGTCTTTGAGCATCGGCACGAGGCTTTGCCCTTGCAGGTTCTTGGGCGAGGGGACGTTGCACAATTCGGCAAGCGTGGGATACAGGTCGATCAGGCCCACCGGCGCCTCGGACACACCGCCCTCGGCCGCCACGCCGGGCGCCGCGATCACCAGCGGCACGCGGGCGCTCTCCTCAAACAGGCTCATCTTCTGCCACAAACCGTGCTCGCCCAGATGGTAGCCGTGGTCGCTGGTGAACACGACGATCGTGTCCTCGGCCAAACCGAGCCGCTCCAGCGCGTCGAGCACGCGGCCCACCTGGGCGTCCATGAACGTGGTGCTGGCAGAGTACGCCTGGATGCACTCGCGGCGCAGCGGGTCGGTCAGCTTGTCCTGTTCGCGTTTGTAGCTTCCCAGCGCCGCCGGCGGCAGCTTGGCCTGCGACTGTTCCGACACCACGGCCAGCGGCATCTTCTGCTTCGGGTACAGGTCGAAGTACGGCTCGGGGGCCACGTAGGGCGTGTGCGGCCGGAAGAAACCGACGGCCAGAAAGAACGGCCGATCCTTCTGCCGGGCGCAGCGCTCGAGCACCCACTCGGCGTCGGCGGCGAGCATGCCGTCGGTGTGGTGCTCGTCGCCCTTCGGCGAGGCGTACCAGCTTAGCGTGCCGCCGAACTGCCCCGGTACCAGGCTGAAAATGTGCGGCTCCTCCTCCAGCCGATCGACCCCGGCCGGGTTCAGTTCCAGTTCCCAAGACCCCGGATCGTCGTGCCCATTGGTGCCGACCGACTTCGGCACGTTGTAGTGATACAGCTTCCCGATGCGCGCGGCGAAGTAGCCCACCCGCCGGAACGCTTGCGGGAGGCTATGGTGCGAGGGAATGGTTTGCCGAAAGATCCGCGCGTTTCGCAGGATGCCCGAACTATTGGGGTAAAGGCCCGTGAGCATCGAGTTCCGGCTCGGCCCGCACAGCGGGAACTGGCAGTACGCCCGCTCGAACCGAACACCTCGGGCGGCCAGCCGATCGATGTTCGGCGTTTCGACCAGCGGATGGCCGTAGCAGCCGACCGCGTTGTTCAGATCGTCGGAGATGAGGAACAGCACGTTCGGCCGTCGCGCGTTTTCGGCCGCGGCCGACGGGGCGAGCGGCGCCCAGGCGAGAAGGACCGCAAGCACGAGGAAGATTCGCATGGCATGGTCTCCAATGGGCACAGAAAGTACAACGGGTAACTCAGGGCGGCAGGGCCTCACGGCGCCCGTTCGCCGGTCGGTTTGTGGGTCGGAGGATGGTTTCCCGCGAGCGCCCGCCCGGCCGAGTGCGAGGGTAGCATGGGGTCGCGGTCGATCAGGCGGGCGCGGACGGCGCCGGCCGGGTCGGCTTCGGCGAGGTACACGGAGCCGCCGGGCCGGGCGTGCAGACGCACGTCGCCCAGGTCGGGCACGTCGACGGTCACCTCGCGGGCGTCGCCGGCGGCCGCCCAGGCCGTGATGAGCCACTCCGCCCGCTCCCGATGCCGGCGGGCGACGACGCGCACGGTGTCGTCGCCCGTGGGCAACTCGTACGCAGGCTGCGACTTCGACCATACGTGCATGTTCGGGCCGGGCACGAGGTCGGCATGGCGAAGGTAGTTCTCCAAGTGGCTGAACAGCGCGTGGGCATGGGCCAGCACGATCATCTGCCGCAGCCAGTGGGGCGGTTCGCCCTCGGGGAACTCGGCGTCGAACCCGCCTTTCGGATAAGCGTAGTAGCCGGCGTTCCCGGCGACCATGCCGGTCGTGTACAGGCACTTGAGAAAGCCCATGTAGCGATCGAGGCCGCCCAGGCTGCGCTGCTTCGCCTCGTCGTCCTCGCCGCGCGGCCAGCCGGCGCACAGCCAGTTGTAACCCAGTGGCTTGCCGAACTCGAGTTCGTATCCCTTGGCGTTGAGCGCCTGCGTGAGCATGCTCATCTTGCCGGTCCAGCCGCTATTGAAATGGCGGTAGTAAAACTCGTTGCTGGGCAGGTCGGAAACGTGCTGCATCCAGTCGAACCCATAGGCCCAGTTGGCCCATCCGCCGTACCGGTTGCGGTGCGTGCCGCCGCCGGCCGTGTAGTAGATGTAAAGCTGCCGGTCGGGCGCCGCCTTGCGCACGGCCTCGGCGATGCGCCGCTCCATGTACGCCTTGCGCTGCGAGATGTACTCGAACCAGGGCGTTTCGCCGCGGGCCGCTTCGATGCGAGGGTCCTGCTCCCAATGTTTTCGAGCGAAGCCGAGCACGTTCAGGGCGTACTCGCCGCCGTTGAGCACGACGGCCACCGGGGCCCGGCGGGCGATTTCCCGGAGCGGCTCGGCCCGCAGCGACGCGGCGCCGGCGATGATGTCGTCGGCCGCCTCGGGGCTCCAAATGCGTTTGCCGTCGACCAGTTCGCCCTTGGCGTTGCGGGTCCACGGATCGCCCGGCGGATTCGCGCCCGGCCGGCGGAAATGCGCGTCGTCGGCCGGTTTGGCGGGCGCGACTTCCTCGGCCGGCTCGGTGGCGGCCACGGTGGGCGGCTCGGCCACCGCCTTGACGTCGCCGGTGGGCAGGTCGCGCGAAAGGATCACCTGCAACGGGAACGTTTCCGGCTCGGAGCGGGCCAGTTCGACCAGCCGCGATTCGAGCGAGTCGGGATCGTCGAGCCGCGCCGCCACCTTCTCGGTCGCGTAGCCGCCCAACTCGAGCGCGTATCCCCAGTGCCGAGCCAGTTCCACCCGGGCCTCGAACGGCAGCGTCCAGCCGAACCGCGTCAGACGCGGCAACCCGTGCCCTTCCTTGAACACCGGCCTCGTCTGCTTCTGCAAGTAACCGGCCGGCGTTTCAGCCCAGGCGGCCGGGGCAAGGGCCAGGCACGCGCCCAGGGCTGCGGCAGCGGCCAGGAAAGCGTGGAGGCCGCTTACGTGGGCGGGGGCAGGGGGCAGTCCCCGGCGACCTTGCGCGAAGTTTTCGCGTTCCGACCGGCTTACACGGCAGCAGCGAAACATAAGTTTGCCTCCGGGTGCCACGTCACTCGCACTGGATCGCTCGCCGGGCGTTTTGCATGACCTGCGCGTGGGTGCGTTGCGTGACGTCGCCGCCGGCCATCTCTTCATCGCGCCGTCGGGCGATGCCGATCGCCTCGGCATCAGCTTCCGGTGAGATTACGTCGCTTTCGTCCTCGATGCTCTGCCAAACCCTTTGCGCAATGGCCGCCCGCTCGGCCGGCGGCAGCGCCAGAATCTGGTTCGTGATTTCCGTCGTGGTCATGGTCGGTTCTCCACCAATGGGCCAGCGCCGGGCCGACTTCCCGCAACCGTTCCCGACAACGTGCATTCTAACGTATCGCCGTTGGGACGCCAACAGCGAGAGCGACGGGCCATGGGCCGATGGCGGGGAAGTCGGCGGTTGGAAAGCGTGACGCAAAGTAGCGGGCGGTCGCGTAAGGATCCCGGAGTAAGGATCGCGGAATAGATAGCTGCCGGACTGAGCACCTTCACCCTCCCGCGCAGCGGAAGGGTCGGACGCGGTAGCGGCCGGGGAGGGCAGTTCGTATGTGGATACAGTTCTGTTTGGCGGGAAGACCCCCTCGCCGGGCCTGAGAGCCCGACTCTCCCGGCAAGCGGGAAAGTGCGATTATTCATTGCCGTTGCTCCAGCGTGAACGACACAGATCGGGAAGTCATTGCTTTACCGCTTGCTCCGCGCGGCGATAGACTTCTGCGGAGTTCATACCCTTGCCGTCATCGAGCTGCTGAAAGCCAAGGCGTACTTCTTCCCGCAAGGTCTCGGTCGCCTGTAACAGCCGAAGACCCGCCGCGAGCACATCGCCTTCTGTCAGGAAACGTCTCTCGGCGACCATTCGCTGCACGAACGGGGCGAAATCAGAAGGGATCTCTGTGTTCATGTTGCTCACGTGTCGGTGCGTTGCGATTCGGCACGGTGGGTCCATAGGCCGGCTAGAAACTGGTTCATTTTTCGGCCAGTCGACGCCGTTTTCACGGAAAGACGATGCCCGAAAGATGGACCGGTCCCCTTACCAGCCGAAAGGGACAGTGCCCCGTAAACGGTTAGCATTTCCCGAAGATTCGAGAAACACCCTGCAGTATATCGGTCGCTCGCCCGGCGTCAAGCCGGCCTTGGCCCGTGGGCGACCATCGGCGATGGCATCGGCCGGCCGTGCAACTTGCCAATCGGCCCTTCGCATGCTAAGGTCGGCACATTGGAACCCGGTTCCCCTTGATTCATCGGAGACACCCCCATGGAACACCATCGACTCAATCGAGTTCTGACCTCGGCGGCGGCGGCGTGCCTGATGATGGGCCTGCCGGGCTGGGTCCTGGCCCAGCAGGCGGCGGCCGAGAAACCCAGCATCGTCATTGTCATGGCCGACGACATGGGCTTCTCCGACATCGGCTGCTACGGCAGCGAAATTCGCACGCCGAACCTGGATCGGCTGGCGGAAGGCGGGCTGCGCTTCTCGCAGTTCTACAATGCGGCTCGTTGCTGCCCCACGCGGGCTGCGCTCTTGACCGGCCTCTACCCGCACCAGGCCGGCGTGGGCGGCATGGTCGGGCCGTCGAAGCGTCCCGGCTACCGCGGCCGGCTGACCGACCGGTGTGTAACCATTGCCGAAGTGCTGCGCACGGCAGGCTATCAAACCCTGATGAGCGGCAAGTGGCACGTGACCCATTACAACTATACCAACCCGGAACCGACGCTGCACCGCGAATCGTGGCCGCGGCAACGCGGGTTCGACCGATTCTTCGGCACGCTTGCCGGCGGGGGGAACTACTATGTGCCGCCCGGCCTGATGCGCGACAACGAGTTCATCGAAGCCGACGAGGGACTCTACTACACCGACGCGATCAACGACGAGGCGGCGCGGTTCATCGACGAGGCCGAAGACGGTCCGCTGTTCCTTTACGTGGCGCACGTTGCCCCGCATTGGCCGCTCCACGCACTGCCGGACGACATTGCGCGGTACCAAGGCGTGTACGACATCGGCTGGGACGCCCTGCGCGCCGCGCGTCACGCCCGGTTGATCGACGCGGGGCTGGTTTCGGCCGAATGGCCGCTGACGCCGCGCGACCGCCGCGTGCCCGCGTGGGACGACGCGCCGCACAAGGCGTGGGAATCGCATCGGATGGCGGTGTACGCCGCGCAAATCGACCGCATGGACCAGGGCATCGGGCGGATTGTCGAGGCGCTGCGGCGCACCGGCCGGCTCGACAATACGCTTTTGCTGTTCCTGGCCGACAACGGCGGCTGCGCCGAGATCATCCAGGGCACGAACACCCGCCACGGCCGGTTCCCCCGCGGCGGCACGCGGCCCGACGTGCTCCCCGGCCCGCCCGATACATACGCCAGTTACGGCATCGGTTGGGCGAACGCCTCGAATACGCCCTTCCGGCTGTACAAGAAGTGGGCGCACGAAGGCGGTACGGCCACGCCGCTCATTGCCCATTGGCCGCGCCGGATTACCGACCCCGGCGCAATCCGGCACCAGGTGGGCCACGTGATCGACCTGATGGCCACCTGCGTCGATATCGCCGGCGCCGAGTACCCAAAGAAGTTCGGCGGCCACGATATTCTTCCGTTGGAGGGCAAGAGCCTCGTGCCCGCGTTCGAAGGGAAGTCGATCGACCGGGACGCACTCTATTGGGAACACTTCGGCAATCGGGCCGTTCGCACGGGGCCCTGGAAACTGGCCGCCGAGGCCAAGGGCAAGTGGGAACTCTACCACATCGAAACCGACCGCACCGAGCTGCACGACCTGGCCGAGGAGCATCCGGAGTTGGTCCAGAAGCTGGCCGCCCTGTGGGACGCCTGGGCCGAGCGGACATTCGTCAAGCGATAAGACCGACTGTTTGACGTTCCATCGCGTAACCGTTCATGGGGGCTGCCCCCCTTCGGCCGGCGCGTGAACGGTTGCCCCTCGCGGGCGCCTCGTACGAAGCCGGGGGGCCGGCTGCACGTTGCAGCCGACCCCCGGCGTGCTCCTCAAACTCTGGCGGTCCCGCTTACGGCTCGATCAGGTACGCCTCGTCGCCGAGGCTCAGCAGCACCGGCTCGTCGAATACGAGGTACTGGGCAATCGTGCGACCGTGGTCGCGGGCCAGCGCGAAGTACTCGTCGCTGAACTGCTTGATGCGCCGGGCATTCTGCTCCTGGGTTTCGGTTACCCGGGAATCGACCCATTGCTCGCCGCGTCGGTAGAATGTGCGGTTAGCAATCTGTCGGACGGCTTGCCCGGCTTCCTTCAGTTCCTCGGCGGCGTTGGCCACGTCGGCCGGCGCCCCCGCGACGCCGCCCATCCCGCCGCCTCGGCCGGGTCTTTGGAACCCGGGCTGCGCGGGCGTGCCGGCGGGGGCACGCATGGCACCGAGTGCGTCGGCCGCCTCGGCCGCAGGCGCGAAGCCTGCGTCGGCCTCGGCCACCTTGGCCCGCTGCAGGTTACCCCGCATCGACCGCTGCATCACGCCCTCGCGCCCAGCCACCTGGGAGAGAGCCTCCAGCCGGTTGTCGGCGCGGCGCACGTTCGCCGCCACGTCGCGCAGGTCGGTGCTCTCATCGGCCATGAACGACGTGTATGGGGTCAGCACGCCGTGCCGGGTGGAAAGCTTCACAAGTTCCTCGATCAACTCGTCGTTCTTGCCTTTGAGGTCCAACTGGTCGAGGATTTCGCCAATGCGGCGCAGCGCCCACAGCTTCTCGGCGAACGCGTGGGTTTCGTCGGAACTGTGCTTGGTGAACTCGGCGGGGAACTCGAACTTCTGCGTCTTGCCCGACACCGAGCCCTTCACCACCACCCGGGCCGCGCCCGGCTTGCGGTAGCGGCCGACCACCACAAGCTGCTCCCCGGCAAACAAGTCGAACGTGCCCGACGGATAGACGCGATCGACCGGCTCGCCCTCCTCGGTCTTGACTTCGTCGAACTCGTAGGTGAGCTGCACGTCGGTCAACACGGGCGATTCGATGCGGCTGTACAGCCTCCCGACCGACTCCTCGATATCCTCCTCGGGGCGAACGTACGCGGTGTAACCGAAGTTTTCGCGGGAAAGCTTTTCGAGCAAGCGGCTGTTGACGTCGTAGCCCACGCCGAACGAGAAGACGCGGGCACGCACGTTATTGGCTTGCGCGGCGTTCTCGACAATCTTGCTTTCGTTCGTCTCGCCGCTGGTGGGCAGTCCGTCGGTCAAGAACAGCAGGTAGGTGGGCCGCTTCGAATCCCGGAGTTGTCCCAGCGCCGTACTGAGCGCCCCGTCGATGTTCGTGGCCCCGCCCGCGTGCATGCTCTCGATGAACCCGAGAGCCGCTTTGCGGGTCTTGTCGTTGTAACGCTCGAGCTCGGGGCGGAAGACCTCGATGCGGCTGTCGTACGCCACAATGTTGAACAGGTCGCCTTCGCGAAGGTTGTTGAGCACGAATCGGGCCGCTCCCCGGGCCTGCTCGATCTTCTTGCCGCTCATGCTGCCCGAACGGTCGACGACGAACATCACCGTCTTCTCGATCTTCTTATCGCCCTTCGCCTTGATCTTGGGACTGGCCAGAAGCAGGAAGTAGCCGTCCTCGTCCTTGTCGGGTCGGTAGCTGAGCACCCTCGCACTCAGGGGGCCGGCCCCGGTGTCGTACAGCAGGCGGAAGTCGGCCGCGGGCACGGTCTTCTCGGCCGAGTACGTAACCGTGGCGTGTCGGTCGTCGGGCCGCTTGATCTTAACGTCGTGCGTCGGACTGTAGACGTTCTTGATCTCTTCTTCGCTGGTGATGGTGACGCGAACGCTCACCTCTCCGACCGGCTCGGAGGTGTACTTGGCCGTCGACAGTGGGAACAGGAAGTCGGTCAGCCCCTGGTCCTTGCGGCACAATTGCGAGTAGCGGAGCGACACGGTACGTTTGGCCCCGGCGGGAACCGGGAACACGCTCGTCTTGAACAGGCCCGTTCCCATCCACTCCAGCAGCGCCGGGTCCTGGTTCTTCCGCACGATTTCCTCGTACATGCGCCGCGCTTCTTTCGCGTCGAGCAGTTTCGCCGGGAACTCCTTCCCGTCCACCAGCAGCGTCATCTCCTCGACCGCCCCGTCGTAGGGCAAGGGGAACACAAAGGAGACCTCCAACTGCCGGCTACCGGTGTTCTCGAACGTTTGGCTCACCTGCACCTGAGCGACCTGGTCGGCCAGCCGGGCGTTGACCTGCAGCTCGGCAATCCGGTACTGGGCCGGCGGGGGGGTAGGGCGGGGAACCGGGCGAGGAATGGGAGGATGGGGCGGCGGGTAAATGATAATCGGCGGCCGTGGCAGCCGCACCACCTGCCCCGGATCCTCCACCACGAGGATCCCCTGCGCCGACGCCAACGCCGGAACCAAAAGCAAAATCGCCAACCCAACAACACTAATCCTGCGAAACATGATTCGGACCTCCATAACGGACCTGGTTTTCCAACCGACCGACCAAGTGTCTTAAGAAGTACGACGCATCGGCGCCGGCGAAAGTTCCGGTTTTCGTCGCATCGCCCGTTTCGGGGGTGACGGATGGTCGTCTGAGCCGCGTCAGGACCCTTTCGCAGGAAAAGATAGCGGTTGTGGGCGAAATGGGCAACGCGATCCAGGGTTCCCCAATCGAGTGAATTTGACCGCCGAACGTTCTCTGTTATGATCGTGTTAGGAGCAGTTTCAGTCGGCCCGCCGCCCTGAACGGGGCAGGTGGGGCCCTTTTCGACGTCCCATTTTTGAAAGGAGCTGCAACATGGAAACGGCCAAGCAACTTTCCGTCTCGCTGATCAACAAGCCAGGGCGTCTTGCCGACATGCTCAGCATGCTCAACAAGGAGAAGGTTGGGTTCCGGGCGTTGTCGGTGATGGACTCGGGAGAGCGCGGCAAGGTGCGGTTCGTTCCCGACGACACCAAAGCAGCCGCCGAGGTGTTGCGCAAGGCGAATATCGAGTTCGAGCGAGCTGACGTGTTGCTGGTCGAGGTGCCGAATCAATCGGGAGGCTTCCGCAAGCTTTGCGAGCGGCTCGCTTCCGACCACTTGAATATCGACTACGCCTACTGCTCCTTCGACCCCGGCGGAAAAGTGAAGGGGACCGTGCTGGCGGTCATTCGCGTGAATAATCTGGCGAAGGCCCAGCGTGTGCTGAGCGAAAACGGCTCCGGCTCCCGCCGCAAGCTGCCCCAGCGCCGACCCGTCCACGCTCGATAAACGGCCACCTGCATGAAGCCCCCAGTTCTCCATTCGACAACACTCAGCGAGCTTCACAAGTCGGGCTGGCAGTCGAAGCCCGTCAAGCGCGAATTGTACGATAATTTCGTGCGTATGCTGGCCGCCGGCGAGGAGTTGTTTCCGGGCATCATCGGTTACGACGACACGGTCATCCCGGAAATCAACCTGGCGATTTTGGCCGGGCACGACATGCTATTCCTGGGCGAGAAGGGGCAGGCCAAGAGCCGGCTGATGCGGCTGCTGGTCCGTTTCCTCGACGAGTACGTTCCTTACCTCGACCTGCCCGGCTGCCCCGTGCATGAGGATCCGCTACGGCCCATCACGACGATGGGCCGGCGGCTCGTCGCCGAAACGGCTCCCGAGGAGGTCCCCATCGCCTGGTGGCCGCGCGACGAGCGGTACGCTGAGCGGCTTGCGCCGGGAACGAAGTTCGCCGATGTCATCGGCGAGATCGACCCGGCCAAGCTGGCCGGCGGAGCCAGCATGTCGGCCGAGGAGGCCCTGCACTTCGGCCTGATCCCTCGCATGCACCGCGGCCTCTTCGCCGTGAATGAACTGCCGGAACTGGACGAGTTGGTTCAGGTCGGGCTGTTCAATATTCTCGAAGAGCGCGACGTGCAAATTCGCGGCTACCCCATCCGGTTCGACATCGATCTGCTGCTGCTCTTCTCGGCCAACCCGGCCACGTACAACCGCTCCGGCAAGGTCATTCCGCAACTGAAAGACCGCATCGGCTCGGTCGTGCATACCCATTACCCGCGCGAGCGGCAGTTGGGCATCGAGATCATGGAGCAGGAATCGGGCGTGGAGTTGGGCGGCGATTTCCCGGTCGTGGTGCCGTACTTCATGCGCGAGCTGGTCGAGCAGATTAGCGTGGTGGCGCGGCGGAGCAAGTACGTGGACCACCAGTCGGGCGTCAGTGCCCGGCTGAGCATCGCGAATTACCGCGTCATGGTGGCCTCGGCCCGGCAGCGCGGCGCGCTTTTGGATGAGCGTCCCGCCGTGCCGCGAGTCAGCGACCTGGGGCACCTGTACAGTTCGTCGCTGGGGAAGCTCGAACTCGACCTGATGAGCAGCCACCAGATGAGTGAGCGCCAGGTGCTCGACGCCATCGTGGCCGAGGCCGTCCGCGACGTGTTCACCGAGTACGTCGACCGTTTCGGGCTGGAATCCATCGCCGAAATCTTCTCCAAGGGTGTGAAGGTCGAGGTGGGCGACCTGCTCCCCTCGGCCGTCTATGCCGAGCGGCTGAAGCGCGTTCCGCCGGCCTGGCAGCGTGCGTTCGAAGTGAACGCCTCCGACGACCCCGCCGTACGCGCCTCCTGCGTCGAGTTCGTGCTGGCCGGGCTGTACGCGTGCGAGATGGTCTCGCGCAGCCAGCAGCACGGGAAGATGGTGTACGAGTTCCGGTAGCAGGGGCCGCGGGGGGATGGTAGAATAGCAAAAGCAGGGTAAGTCAATGAGCATTGCAGCGCACTTCACCATCGAGCAGTACGAGAAGATGATCGCGGCCGGGGTCTTCGACGACCGCGACAACCGGCGCATCGAACTGTTCCGCGGGGAGATTGTCGAAATGTCGCCCATTGGTGATCGTCATGCTTTGGCCGTGGATCGGCTGGCCCGATGGAGTTTCGAGCAGCTTTCCCCCGAGCGGGCGTACATTCGCGTGCAGGGACCGCTCCTGTTGGCCGAGCAGGAGAGCCGGCCCGAGCCGGATATCCTATGGCTGACGCCCGGCGACTATGGCGACGCACCCGTGTCGAACGACGTGTTGCTGCTCATCGAAGTGGCCGACACGACGTGGACTTACGACACGCGAGAAAAGGCGCAACTCTACGCCGAGGCGGGCATTGCCGACTATTGGGTCGTAAATCTGGCCGACAACCACATGGTGGTCTTCCGCGAGCCCGGGCCGAAAGGCTACGGGAGCCGGCGCGAATACCGCGGCGGTGAGGAAATCCGCCCGCTTGCCTTCCCCGAGTTGACCATCCGCCCGGATTCGATTACCCGGTAGGCGGCAGCACCTTGTCGTACACTTCGGTGAGCTTCAAGGTGCATCCGACGGAAGGCAACGCCCTTTTCCCTTCCCTTTTGCCCCATTTGCGCGTAGCTTTACATAAGAGGTGCACCCGTTCCACCATCTCGGCGTCGGGCGGGCTGCGCCGGGCAAAAAGTTGTCGGAACCTCAAGGTGCCACCATGGCGTCGCGCAAAATCGGCGGCATTATCCATACGTACCAGCGTTACGATCCGAAGGAGCTTCCCAGCCCCTTGCAGCCCCCGCCCGACGTGGTGTCGGGGGCGTTCGAGCACATGCTGTTTTACGGCGGCATGCGCGAATTGACCGACGAGGAACTTGCCCGGGCGGTGCGCATCGACCCGAGCCAGATTGCGGGGCTGGGCCCGAGCCTTGACGCACTACGGGCCATGCTGTTGGAACGGAAGCGGCGCATTCTCGAAACGTATGAAACCCGTAGCGTTCAAATTGAGGCGGGAAGGTCGTACCGCGACCTGGGCACCAAGGTGAAACCCCCCAAGCGGCACCGAGCCGCCTATTACGCGGCGCTCCGGGAGGAGCAGCTTTACGACCTCGAACGTCTTTGGTACCGCCAGGCCGACGAGCACGGCCCCTTCGCCCGGCAGCTTGTCACACTGATCGACCGGCTGGGCGACAAGTACCAGGTGGACGAACTGGCCGCGAAGTACGAGTTCACCGGCCGGCAGGCGATGAGTATTCCCAAGGCCCTGGAGGTGAAGCGGGAACTGGAAGAGATCGACCGGCTGCTGAAGCAACTCGACGAGGCCGCCGAGACGGCGCAGATTGGCGTGATCGACCTCGACGCCCTTTCCGAATACGCCGAACCGGGCGACATGGAAAAACTGGGGGAACTGGCTCGGCAAATGGAGGACTACTTGCGCGAGCTGGCCGAGCGGCAAGGACTCGAAAAGGCCCAGGACGGCTACCGGCTCACGCCCAAGGCGTACCGCTTGTTCCAAAGCCGCTTGCTTGAACGCATCTTCAGCAACTTGCAGGCCTCGCGTACCGGGCGGCACACAGGGCCGGTCACCGGCGAGGGAGCGGTCGAGTTGCAGCAGACCAAAGCGTACGAGTTCGGCGATTCGCTGGCCACGATGGACATTCCCGGCTCCCTAGTCAACGCCATGATCCGCGACGGCGCCGGGCTGCCTATTCGCATGAAGCCCGACGACATCGAAGTCCATCGGACCCGCAACACGCCCAAGTGCGCTACCGCCGTGCTGCTCGACATGAGCGGTTCGATGCGTTACGACGGGCTGTACGTGAACGTGAAGCGCATGGGCCTCGCACTCGACGGGCTGATCCGGCGCGAGTACCCCGGCGATTGGCTTCAGTTCATCGAGATGGCCACCTTCGCCAGGCTGCGGCGCCCGGGCGAAATCATCGGGCTGCTGCCCAAACCGGTCACGCTTTCCGACCCGGTCGTGCGGTGGCGTGTCGATATGAGCGATGAGCGAGTGAGTGAGCTGAACCTGCCGCCCCACTTCACGAACATCCAGCACGCACTTCGCCTGGCGCGGCAGATGCTGGCCGCGCAAGACACGCCGAACCGGCAAATCATCTTGATTACCGACGGCCTGCCCACGGCCCACTTCGAGGAGGAGCACTTGTTCCTGCTTTACCCACCCGACCCTCGCACCGAGGAAGCCACGATGCGCGAGGGGCACCTTTGCCGGCGGGAAGGCATTACGATCAACGTCTTCCTGCTGCCCACCTGGTCACAGTCGCGGGAAGACATCCAGTTCGCTTATCGCTTGAGCGAGGCGACCGCCGGCCGGGTGTTCTTCACCGCCGGCAGGGACCTGGACCGCTACGTCGTCTGGGATTACCTGAACCGCCGCCGCGAGATTGTGGCGTGAGGCAAACTGCTCGCGCAAAGCGTAGGGTGGATGGTTCCGGACGCGGTCGCGGCCGGGTTCACCCACGCGATGGCGAGGGCAGCGCGTGGGTGAACCCGGCTGCTCGGGCAGCCGGAACCACCCACCCTACACGCGGTAGCGTCCCACACGGTTGATTCGTCCGTGCAGGTCGTCGACGACCCAGTGCAGGATGCAGCCGTGGACGGATTCGGCCATGCCCATATCGTCGACCGGCGCGTGGAGGCCGGCCGTTTGCATCCGCCGCAGTTTGCCGCCGTCGAAACCGGTCATGCCGAAGGTGGTCAGGCCGTGCCGGTTGGCCCAGTCGACGGCGGCAATCACGTTGGGGCTGTTGCCCGAGCCGCTGATCGCGATGAGCAGGTCGCCCGCTTGGCCGTAGTGCATAAGCTGTTGCACGAACACCTGCTCGTAGCCGACGTCGTTGGCCAGGGCCATAATCCACGGCACGTTGTCGGTCAGGCTGAGGATGCGGAACCGGCGGTGGTTCTCGTCGCGCAGGTCGGCCTCGCGCAGGGTGCCCTTGCCGACGTCCTCAGCAATATGCGACGCCATCGCGGCCGAACCGCCGTTGCCGCAGACGAATACCTGGTTGCCTTGCTCGTAGGCCTCGAACAGGCGGTCGCCCATACCGACGATTTCCGCCCGGTCGGTGCGGTCGAGCACGCGTTTCAACTCGGCCAGGTATTCGTCGGGCGACAGGTCGATTCCAATCATCAGTGGATTCCTTGTGCAGTAGCCGTTTGCAGGACAAAGCCTACCGCGATTCCGGAGTGTGTCCAGGCGGGGCGGCCAGGATCCGCTCCAGGCGGCGTTCCACGGTCTCCTGTCCTGCCAGGAACCGGAACTCGACGCATACGGCCCAAAGCGGTACGGAGCCGAGGCGATCGACGCCAATCTTGACCAGGTCCTTGTGCGTACACACAAGGGCTGCGGCTGCGAGCCCTTCCGCCCAGGCAGCCAGCGACTGAAGGTTATCGGGCGTGTAGCGGTGGTGGTCGGGAAAGATACGCCACTCGGCCGGCTGCACGCCCGCCTGCTCAAGCGTATGCCGGAAGCCGGCCGGATTGCCGATGGCGCAGAAGGCAGCCACGGGTTGGCCGCGAAGCGCGTCGAGAGGTTGGGCGGCGCCCGAAGCGGAACGCAGTCCGACGGGAACATGCGCAGCCTCCGCACAGATTGCCTCGGGCGCGACCCTCCGCACCCGGGTCCAAACCTGCCGGCGGCGGGCCGGCGCAACCATGTCGGCCCGGGTGAGGACCACGACGTCGGCCCGTCCGAGCGCGCTGAGCGGTTCGCGCAGCGTTCCACGCGGAAAAACGGCGTCGAACCCGAACGGTTCGCAGGCGTCCAGGAGCACCAGATCGAGGTCTCGGCCGATGCGGCGGTGCTGGAAGGCGTCGTCGAGCAGGATCAGCTCGCAACGCAACTGTTCGACGGCCTTGCGTGCGGCAGCCACCCGATCCGGATCCTGCAGATGCGGGACGCCGGGCAGTTTCTGTTCGAGTTCCATCGCCTCGTCGTTGGGCAAACCGGCCTTCGCGCCGTAACCCCGGCTGACGACGGCAAGCCGGACGCCGCGATGCTGAAGCCAGCGGCCGAGCCAGGCAACCATGGGGGTCTTGCCCGTCCCACCCAACGTAATGTTCCCGACGCTAATCACCGGCACCGCTACCTGGTGTGTTCGCACGACGCCGCAATCGTAAAATCGGTTGCGCGCCTGCACGATCAGCGAGTAACCCAGCGAGACGGGGCGCAGCACGCCGCGCAACAGACGTGCGACAAGACTGCGCCGCCGGCCGCTGACGATGTCGTGGAATGTCTGAGGATTGAGCACGGGCGCGGGGTCCGAAAGGTCGAGTGCGGATTATCCATCGAAAGCACTCGCGGGTAAACGGGGGGGCATCCCATCCGCGGCCCACCTCGGGCTTCGCCGGCGAGCGCCCCGGCTGGGAAGGACGAAGCCGTCGGCCGTCCCGCGCAACGCACTCGGCATAACCGTTCACAGGCCGGCCGACGACTGCTCCCCTTACCCGCCGCAGGCAAAACCCGCAAAACCGTTGCAAGTGCCCGACGCATTCCCAAAACCTTCCCGGCCGGGTTGTCATTTGCGGAATGCGTAACGTACGGTTGTCTGAACGGCGGAATCGAGATGCCGGTATGCCTGCAAGCCCGGCGTGCCGAAGTCGGGGCAGCGCTGCTCACCACACGCGTAACCCAGGAGCAACGCCCAATGCGAGTGGAATACATCAACCCCTTCGTGGCCTCGGTGCTCACCGTGTTTCGCACCATGCTGGGCACGGAACTGACGCGAGGCAAGCCGTTCGTCAAGGGCGGGTTTCAGCCTCGGCACCACATTAGCGGGGTCATCGGCCTTTCCGGCAAGGCGAGGGGGACCATCGTGCTGAGCCTCGACCGGGATGCTGCGCTCCGGGCGACCGAGGTGCTGACGGAAGAATGCCCCTCGTCAATCAATGCCGACGTGATCGACGCCGTGGGCGAGTTGGCCAACATGATCGCCGGAAGTGCCAAGGCCAAACTCGAGCAGTTCGAACTGAGCGTCAGCCTGCCGTCGGTCATCACCGGCAAGGGGCACTGCATCGAGTTCCCAAGCAACACAACACCCATCTGCATCCCCTTTGAATGCGAATGGGGGGCCGTCGACGTCGAGGTAGGGTTTGTCGAAGTGCCGGTACCGGCTGCGGTGCCCGTCGGTGCGTAACGGCGCGACGCTACTCCTGCTCGAATAGAGCGTCGACGAACGGGTCGGGTTCGAACAGTGCCAGGTCGCCGGCCTGCTCGCCCACGCCCACGTATTTCACGGGCATGCCCACCTGCCGGCGAATGGCTACAATGACGCCGCCTTTGGCCGTTCCGTCGAGCTTGGCCAGCACGATGCCCGTGCACTGGACGGCGTCGGTGAAATGCTTCGCCTGGCTGATGCCGTTCTGGCCGGTGGTGGCGTCGAGCACCAGAAGGACCTCGTGCGGGGCGTCGGGGGCTTGCTTGCCCAGCACGCGGTGAATCTTGGTAAGTTGCTGCATCAGGCCCTGCTGGGTTTGGAGCCGGCCGGCCGTATCGACAATGGCCACGTCGAGGCCGTCCTCGAGCGCCTTGGCCACCGTTCGGTGGGCGACGCTGGCCGGATCGCTGCCCTGGGCGCCGGTGACGATTTCTGCTCCGAGTCGCTCGGCCCAAATGCCGAGTTGCTCGACGGCCGCCGCGCGGAACGTATCGGCCGCCCCCAAGACCACACGCAGGCCCCGGTCGCGGAACATCTTCGTCAGCTTGGCAATCGAGGTGGTCTTGCCGCTGCCGTTCACACCGGCCACCATGATGACAGTCGGACCGCTTGCCGCCATGTGAATCGGGTCGGCCGGTTGGGCGAGCAACTCCTTCAGCTTCGACTTGATGGCGCCGACAAGCTCGTCCGTGCCGACCACCCGGGCACGGAACTGCGCGCCGACGTCGTCGACAATCTCCTGGGCGGCCTGCACGCCCATGTCGGTCTTCACCAGCGACTCGAACAATTCTTCGAGCACGGCGTCGTCGACCAGCCGCCCCTCGGCCTTGAACAGGTCGCGGATGTCGGTGTTGAGCAGTTGCGTGGTCTTGCGCAGCCCGCGTTTGAATTGGTCAAACAGTCCCATGGTCGGTGCCTTCCGTTTTCTTCATCAGCCGGTCGAGTATTCCGTTCACGAATTGGGAACTTCGCGCGGTCCCGTAGCGCTTGGCCAATTCGACCGCTTCGTCGACGACCACGCGTTCCGGGGTATCGGTGTACAACAGTTCGTAGGCTCCCAGCCGCAGTACGTTTCGATCGGTCGCCGCCATACGTCCGAGGGTCCAGTGCTCGGCGGTTTCGTCCAGGCGCGCGTCGATTTCGACACGATTCCGGCGGACGCCGGCGACCAGGTCGCGGGCAAAGTCGTACAACTCGGCGTCGAGCCGGCGCTGGAGGAACTGATCGCGCGCCCCCGGATCGCCGCCCGGGTTCAGGTCGTCCTGGTAAAGCACCTGAAAGGCGACATCGCGGGCACGGCTGCGTCGAGACATAGGTGCTAGGTGCTAGGTGGAATGTGCGAGGTGCTAGGTGAGAACACTCAGTACTCAGTACTCATTCACCGGGGTAGTTTTCCCAGTAGCTCGACCATTTCGAGGGCGGCCAGGGCGCAGTCGATGCCTTTGTTGCCGACGACTTTCCGCCGAGCGTCCTTGCCGCTGGTGGCTTCGCCGCCGGACCGGGCGATCGCTTGTTCCAGGTTTTCACAGGTGAGCACGCCGAACAGGGTGGGCACGCCGGTTTCCACGCCGATGCGAGCCAGGGCGTTGCCGATCGCCCGGTTGATGTGTTGGTCGTGCGTCGTCTCGCCGCGAATCACGGCTCCGAGGCACAGCACCGCAGCGTACCGCTGCGAGCGGGCCAACCGCATCGCCACGGTGGGAATCTCGTACGCGCCGGGCACCCAGGCCACGTCGATCCTCGCGTCGGGAATGCCGTGTTCGAGGAACGTTTGCACGGCCCCGTCGAGCAGCCGCCGCGTAATGGTTTCGTTGAACCGGGCTACGACGACGGCAAACCGGCCTTCGGCCGCCGTGGAAGTGCCTTCGAATACGTTCGGCATGGCGTCACTTCATGTTCATGCTCATGAGGAACTCGGCGTTCGATTGCGTCTTCTCGAGCCGGTTGACGAGCAGTTCCATCGCGTCGGGCGGGTTCATGTCGGCCAGCACGCGCCGCAGCACGCACACGCGGCGGTGCTCCTCCGGGTCCAGCAGCATTTCTTCACGACGGGTGCCGCTACGGTTGATGTCGATGGCCGGCCAGATGCGGCGGTCGACCAGCTTGCGGTCGAGCGAAATCTCCTGGTTGCCGGTTCCCTTGAACTCCTCGAAGATCACCTCGTCCATACGGCTGCCCGTGTCGACCAGCGCCGTGCCGATGATCGTCAGCGAGCCGCCCTCCTCCACCTTGCGGGCCGAGCCGAAGAACCGCTTCGGCCGCTGCAGGGCGTTCGCATCGAGCCCGCCGGAAAGCAGCTTGCCCGAGTTGGGGCACTCGGCGTTCCACGCGCGGGCAAGCCGGGTGATCGAGTCGAGGAAGATAAGCACGTCGGTGCCGAACTCGACCATCCGCTTGGCCTTTTCGAGCACCATTTCCGCCACCTGCACGTGCCGCGCCGAGTTCTCGTCGAACGTCGAACTGATCACCTCGCAGTTCGGCCCCTTGACCTGCCGCTCCATGTCGGTCACTTCCTCGGGCCGCTCGTCGATCAACAGCATGAACACGTACAGGTCGGGATAGTTGGTCAGCGCGGCTTTGGCCATCTTCTGCAAAAGAATGGTCTTTCCCGCCCGCGGCGGGCTGACGATCAGCCCACGCTGCCCGAACCCGATCGGAACGATCAGGTCGACCACCCGCATGCTCACCTCGTCGGGGGTGGTCTCCATGCGGACGCGCTCATCCGGGTGCACGGGCGTCAGGTCGTCGAACTGCACCTTGCCGGAAAGCAGGTTCGGGTCCTGGTAGTTGATCGCCTCGACCCGCAACAGGGCGAAGTAACGCTCATTCTCCTTCGGCGGGCGGATTTGGCCGGAAACGGTCGCTCCGGTCTTCAGGCCGAAACGGCGAATCTGGCTGGGCGAAACGTAGATATCGTCGGGGCAGGACAGGTAGTGGTACTCCGGGCTGCGGAGGAACCCGAATCCGTCGGGCAGGATTTCCAGCGTCCCCTCGCCGTACATCAGGCCGTTGAGCTTGATGCGTTCCTTGAGGATCTTGAAGACGAGGTCCTGCTTCTTCATGCCCGAGTAATCGGTCAGGTTTTCCCTGCGGGCCTCCTCGATCAACTCGGCCATCGACATGCGCTGGAGTTCGGCAACGTGGGTGTCGCCGGAGTCCTGGGAAAGCCCGTACCGCTTTTCGAGTTGGGCTTTTGGCAGGTGCCCGCTCTCGGCGATGATTTCCTCGGCCAGCGAGAGGGGCTCCTGTTCGTCGTAAATCGTCCGGCTCGGGGCGAGCGGGGATTTGCCGTCGTTCGAGGCGAAGGCATTGCGGGGGATCGGAGGCTTGTCCTCTGCGGTCGACGAACGGTCGTTCGGCTGCCGCGAATCGGTCTCCTCGACCCCCCACTTGGGTAAGCGCGAGTGTGGCATGGTTCCGTGACTCCGAAAAGGTGGAGAGATGTCACGCAGACGGTGACAGAGGTGGGTTGTCCTGTTCCACGAGCGACGCCCAGAACTGCTCGACCTGAGCCCGGGTGTGCTGCGGGGTTCCGGAATTGTCGATGGTCGCGTCGGCGCGGGCGCGTTTCAGTTCGAGGGGCAACTGGGCGGCTTCGCGGCGCGCAACGTCTTCCTCGGTCCATCCCCGCGCCGCAACCCGCGCCAGCCGAAGCTCGCGAGGTGCGTCGACGAAAACCAGTCTACTACATAGCCTATCCCATTGAGCTTCGAGAAGCAATGGGGCGTCCAATACCACCGCCCGATATTCTCGGTCGGCGAACTCTTTCTGTTCGGCCGCGAGCCGCTCGGCTATTCGCGGGTGGAGCAGTTTTTCGAGAAATCGGCGTTCGCGCTCCCCTTCCGGCGGGGGCGCGAATACGATCTCGGCCACCCGACCTCGGTCGACCCCCCCGCTGGAACCAAAAACGTCATCGCCCCAACGTTGTCGAAGCACATCGTGGACAGTTTGCGCCTGGAGGACTTCGTGCCCTGCCCGGTCGGCATCGAGCAGGCCGGCACCGAGATCGGCCATTTGCCGGGCAACGAGGCTCTTGCCGCTACCTACGCCACCCAAAATGCCTATGGTGTGCATCGGCTCCATCTTCTTCATTCGGCGTCGGCCCAGTTGTTGCCCCACTTCATATCGACCTTCAGGGGTACTCGCAGCGACAGGACTGCCGACATTTCCTCGCGAACGACTGCGGCGATGGCGTCCTGCGCGTCCTCGGGAAACTCGAAGATCAATTCGTCGTGAATCTGCAGCAGCATGCGCGCCCGCAACCCTTCCCGCTGGATCCGGCGGCGGACGGCCAGCATGGCCAGCTTGATCAGGTCGGCGGCCGAGCCCTGGATGACCGTATTGACGGCGGTGCGTTCGGGCAGGTTCTTTGCGCGGACGGCGTCGTGGCGAATCCCGGCGATGGCCCGGCGCCGGCCGAGAATGGTTTGCACGTAGCCCTGCTGTCGGCACTCGGTTAGTACTTCGGCAAAGAATCGCCCGACGCCGCAGTATCGGTCGAAATAGCCGTCGATGAACCGGGCGGCCTGCTCGTGGTCGATGCCCAGGCTGCGGGCAAGCCCTCCAGGGCTCTGGCCGTAGATGATGCCGAAATTGACAGCCTTTGCCTCTCGGCGCATCTTGGGCGTCACTTCGGCCAGGGGAACCCCGTTCACCTCGCCGGCAACCCGGGCGTGGATGTCTTCGTCGCGGGCAAACGCCTCGCACAGCCCCGGGTCGGCCGACAGGTGGGCCAGCACCCGCAACTCGATTTGCGAATAATCGGCCGCCAGCAGCAGCCAGCCTTCCTCACCGGGAACAAAGGCCGAGCGGATTTCACGTCCCTCGTCGGTGCGCACCGGGATGTTCTGCAGGTTCGGGTCGCTGCTGGAAAGCCGGCCCGTGGCCGTCACCACCTGGTTGAACGAGGCGTGGACCCGGCCCGTGACCGGATGCACCAGCTTCGGGAGGGCGTCGACGTACGTGTTTTTCAACTTTGCGTACTGCCGGTATTCGAGGATCTTCGCCGGCAGCGGGTTTCCCAATCGGGCAAGCTGTTCGAGCACGTCGGCATCGGTGCTCGGGCCTGTCTTGGGTGTCTTCTTCAGCACCGGCAGGTTGAGTTCCTCGAAAAGCACCTGCTGGAGCTGCTTGGGCGAAGCGATGTTCAGCCGGCGCCCGGCAAGCTCGTAGATTTCCTCCTCGGTGGCGTCCATCCGCTCGCCGTAGCGGTGGCTCAGTTCGGCCAGGCGTTCGACGTCGATTTTCACCCCGTCGAATTCCAGTTCCACGAGCACTTCGATCAACGGCATTTCCACTTCGGCGAAAAGCTTGGTGAGCCCGGCCTGTTCAAGCCGCTCGGTGAGGATGGGCCGCAGGCGCATCGGCACGACGGCGTCTTCGCAGGCGTACTCCGCCACTCGGGCGACGGGCACTTCGTCCATCCGTCGCTGGTTCTTTCCCGAACCGATCAGCTCGCTCGTCTTGATTTTGGTGAAATCGAGGTAGCGCAGCGCCAACTCGTCGAGGCTGTGGCTGCGGCGGCCGGCGTCGAGCAGGTAGCTGGCTACCATGGTGTCGAACGCTGCACCCCGCAGTTCGACGCCCACGTTGCGCATCACGATCATGTCGTACTTGAGGTTCTGCCCGACCTTCTCGATCCGCTCATTTTCCAGTACGGGCCGCAGAGCGGCCAGCGTTTGCTCGGGATCGAGGCACGGCTCGCCCACCGGCGACCGCACGGGAACATACCAGGCCTCCGTGCCGCTTGTGGCGAAGGAATACCCGACCAGTTCGGCCCATCGCGGCCAGAAGCTCGTGGTTTCCGTGTCGAAGGCGATGGTCGTTTGCCGGCCGAGCTTGTCGACCAGGGCGGCGAGTTTCTCCGGTGTGTCGACGATGTGGTACGTCGGCTTCTCCATCGGGTCTTTCGGGGCGATGGGCCGGCCGCCCAGGCCTTCGAGCTTCGCGACGATTCCACGGAATCCCAGCTCTTGAAACAGGTGGCGCGCGGCGGTCACGTCGATGCCGCCCACCCGGCCCGCGTGCCAGTCGACGGCCACGGGCACATCGCGTTTCAGCCGAACCAGTTCACGGCTGAGGAGTGCCTGGTCGCGGTACGTTTTCAGGTTCTCCTTCCGTTTCGCGCCCGAGATTTCATCGGCATGGTCAAGCACGGCATCGAGCGCGCCGAACCGTTGGAGCAGTTCGCGGGCGTACTTCGGGCCGATGAGCGGCACGCCCGGCACGTTGTCGCTCGAATCGCCCACCAGGGCCTGGAAGTCGACCACTTGCTCCGGGCCGATTCCCCAAACCTCGTGCAGCGATTCGCGGTCGATCACTTCATTCTTGCGGATGTTGTACAGCTTCACCCGGTCGGTGATCAGTTGCCGGCAGTCTTTGTCACCGGTGACGAGGAAGCACCGGCCGCCGCGCTGCTCGACCACGGCGGCCAGGGTGGCCATCACATCGTCGGCCTCGAACGACTCGCAACCGAGCGAAGGGATGCCCAGGGCAAGGATGAGCTGCTGCACGGCGCGGAACTGGGGCGCCAGGTCGTCGGGCATCTTGGCCCGCGTGGCCTTGTAGGCCTCGAACATCTCCTCTCGAAAGGTCTTGCCCGGCATGTCGAATGCGCAGAACAGATAATCGGGCTGCTTCTCCTCGAGCAGGTACAGCATATCGCGTGCGAAGCCGTACACCGCCCCGACCGGCTCGCCCCGGGGGCTGGTCATTTCAGGCAAGGCGTGGAATACCTGGTAGATCAGGTTGTGCGCGTCGACGATCCAAACCGTCTGGCCGGCCAGGTCGTCCGGCGGCGGGGCGCCCTGGCGGCAAACGATCGGTTCGGTCGAGAACCCCCCCGGCGCCGCTTCGGCCGGTTTCGCGTCCGGTTCGTCGAACTCGGGAAACGACGGTTGTTGCTCGTTGGAGACCATGTCGGATGGTTGTACCCCAAGGGCAACGCCCAACCAAGGGGGGCCGCATTGCGGTCTTCCGGGCCTGTTGGAGTTCACGCTTCAGCGAACGAACGGAACGCGCCGGCCAACACACACACTCGGTTCCGAAGCGGCGTCGAGCCGCCCCGCTCCAATGAAGAACTTACCCGGCTTCGGAGCTCTCCGCCCTCGACAGCAGGGCAATGATCTCCCGGCTGGCCTCTTCGACCGATTTGCCGGTGACATCGACGGTTTGCCAGCCGTGCCGGCGGACGATTTGCCGGGCGTATTCGAGTTCGCGCCGCACGCGGTCGAGTGTGGCATACGATTCGACCGGGATGCCCGTCCGCTCGGCCCGAACGCGGCGCAGCTCCAGCAGACGCTCGGGCGACATGCGCAGGGACACGATACGGCGAGGGGGGACCTTCAAGAGTGGGTCGGGCGGGGGCATGTCGGGAATGAGGGGCACGTTTGCGGCGAACCAGCCGCGGTAGGCCATGTACAGCATGGTGGGCGTCTTCATCGCGCGCGACACGCCAACCAGCACCACCTCGGCTCGCTCCAAGTCGTCGACTCCCTGGCCGTCGTCGTGGTGGAAGGCGAAGTCGACGGCCTCGATCACGCGGTCGCGGGCCTCCTGGAGCTGCCGGAACAGGCCGGGCTTCTCTTGCGGCAGGCGACTGAGGTGGGTGGCCAATCGCTCGAGCACGGGACCGAGCACATCGAGCGAGTCGACGTCGTGGCGCCGGCATTCCTCGAGCACCAGACGGCGGAGCGGCGTCGAAACCAGGCTGTACAGCAGCAGCGCCCCTCCGCCCGCCGCCTCCTGGATCACCTGGGTTGCCTCAGCCTCCGAACGGGTGTTGGCGCGGCGGACGATCCTTACCGGCGCATCTTCGAACTGCGCCAACGCCGCCCGAACCAGCCGGACCGCCGTTTCGCCCGTCGAGTCGGATAAAATATAGACGTTCAGCATGATCGATCGGCCTTCGTGGTGACGGAAACGTTCAGTTCGATCTGTATTCCGATGCTCGGTCCACGCGGCGCGCCAGTTCGCTCGTGTAACGGCGGCCCAGCGTGTCCCTATGGCGGTCCATCCACTCGGTCAGTTTCGTGGCGCCCAGGGGCGGGGCGTCGACGTACAGGCGGCCTTCCATCAGGCCGCGGATTTCCTGGCGAGTAATGACCACGTCGCCCACGAACCGTCCGACCAACCGGCACGCCCAGTAACCCAACTCGGGCGGCACGGCGATGATCGGACGCCTGACGCCGATCGCACGCCCGACGGCGGCAACCAATTCCCGGTAGGTGAACGTTTCCGGACCGATGGCTTCGAGAATCTCATCCTGCTCGGCGTCCGCCTTTTCTGCCGCGGCCCGGGCAAGATCGTCCACGTAGATCGGCTGAAGCCTGTAATCGCCGGCGCCGAACACGCCCATGACGGGAAGATGGCGGAGCGACCATGCGATATTGTTGATCAGCACGTCCTCCTTGCCGAACAGGACGGTCGGCCGCAGGATACAATACGAGACGCCCAATTTCTGAAGCGTCGCCTCGAGTTCCGCCTTTCCGCGAAAGTACGGCAGGTCCGATGCGATGTCGGGGTTGGTGATGCTCACGTGCACGATTCGCCTCACCTCGGCTTCCTTGGCCGCAGAGAACAGGGTTCGCGTGTTCGCAACCGCTTGCTCGTGCGTGAATAGCCGGTGGTCGAACCGTACCCAGTACGTATTGATCAGTGTGCGTACGCCGCGCAAGGAGTCGCGCAGTTCGTGCGGCTTGTCGAAATGGAAGGGACGCGCCGCCACCTTCTCGCCGAACGGGTTCGGCCGGTTCACCGAATTCGTGAGCGTGACGACCTCGTGCCCGGCCTCAAGCAGCCGTTTCGCGATATAGCGGCCCGAGTATCCGAACGCGCCGGTCACTGCGATGCGCATGGCGGTGTTTCCCTTCGATGGCGGCCGCCCATCTTTCGGCAAACCTGGTCAAAGCAATACCCGAAACCCGGCTTCGGCAAAATGATGGTCGGTTGTCAGCGCATCTGTAAGCCGTCGGGCTTTCATCAGCCGAAACGAGGTACAATCGGTAAGGGACCATTCCTTGTCCACCCGCCGCACATAAAGCTGGAATGCATCCAGGAATGGTATGGTGTCCGGTCCGGCAATCTCGAACCGGCTCTCATCGTACAGAGCGCGTACAAGACGACCAAACAGACGCCGATCCGGCCCCTCCGCAAGGAAGTTGCCCAGTTTCGCCAACACCCATTCTGACGTGAGGATTCGTTCGGTCGATTGAGCCATGTATTCAACGGCCCGCTCGTGCGCCAAATCGCGATTACTCAAGTAGGCGACGAAGAACGAGGTGTCGGCGAAGAACACGGTCATCGCTTGCGGTGTCCGTAGAGGTAGTGGTCGACATTGCGCGACGCATCCGGCGGAATGCCTTGAGCCTTACCCGCCAGCCGTAGCAGCTTTGAACTGACAGACGACTTCCCACGCATCGCGTCGGTATCGCGGGCCCCAGCAGCGAGGGGGCGCACGCTTACCACCGTTCCCTCGGGCAGTGCCTGAGGATCGTCCAGGAGTATGATGCCATGTTGAACTCGACCGCGAATCATGTTGACTCCCTCCTCTTCACGCCATTAGAACACCCGCCAGCCCGAATGGCAAGTGCCGTGGCAAGGAACTGTCCCCTCCGGCTACACCGGAAGAGACAGAGGGAAGACGGGACGGGTCCGATTTGCCGGAACTGCCCGCAGGGTGCTTCGCACAAATCAGGCATATCCCGCTTTGCCCGCACCGTCGCTCCGCGAACAGTTGGTTCCCCACGAACCACCACCGGATAAAAATGTAAGCTATGCTTCAGTTGGGCTGCTTCGGCCCCTTTCGCCTCAGCGGCGGGCGGCCCCTTTTCAACTCGGCGGCTCCGCCGGTACGGCGCCGTGTCGGCCCCGGCAATCGCTCCGAAACCGCTTTTCAGGGAGACGTGCTTATGGATCACGATCGTTGCCCGGACGGCGCCTGCGCGGTGGCCCAGCGCCGCAGAACGCCGAAAGTCCTGTGCGTCGATGACGACCCGAACGTGTCGGAGGCCATTGCCAGGGCGTTCTCGCGGCATGGGCTGCGGGTGCTCCGGGCGTTCCACGGCATGCAAGGCCTTTGGCTGGCCGCCAGCGAGAAACCCGACGCCATCGTGCTCGACTTGGCCATGCCCAAGGGATCGGGCGAGGAAATCCTCGAATGCCTCAAACGCAACCCCGACACCGCCCATATTCCCGTCGTCGTGCTCACCGGCAAGCACGACCCAGGCCTCGAACGCCACATCCGCCGCCTCGGCGCCGATCGGTTTCTGGCCAAGCCGGTCCCGGCCGACACGCTGCTCAGCGAGATCAGTTCTCTGATCGACGGCTTGGCATAAATGGCGTCCAGGCGCGGGTAGGAGAATTCGGGGCAGAAACAGGGCCTTACGGGGCCTGCTCGCCCGTCGGTTTGCCGCGATTGGGGCTACCGCTCGCGCCCGGACCGGATCAGTTCCATGAGATCGACCGGCTTGCCGCGCTCGGGAATGTGGACGCTCCGGCGGCCTGCCTCGCGAAGTTGAGCCGCCCGCAACTGGAGTTCCTCGGCCCCTCCGTGGACCAGCAGGATGGGCGCCGAGGGGGCGATGTTGCCGAGCCATCGGTCGATATCGGTCGCATCGCCGTGCCCCGAGAAGCAACCGAACGAGTGGACCGTCGCGGCCACGGGCGTCGGCTGCCCGTCGATCCTTAGTTCGTCCACGCCCGCCTTCAATTGCCCGGCAGCGGTGTGCGGGTCGGAGTAACCTACCAGCAGCATGGTGGTCGATGCCTCAGGCAGCAACGCGCGGAGCATGGCCCGCATCCACTCGGTGTAGGTGATGTCGCTTGTGGAAATGAGGATGCACGGCCGGGGAAGCTTGGCAGGGGAGGGCACCGTGGTAACGATTTCGCGAGGCGAGAAGGCTTCGGCATTCTCGGCCACGTCATCGCGGAACCATCCGGCCTGCCGGTTCTCGCGGTAGATGCCCGTAATGTCCTTCGCGGTGGGCGAGGGGCAGTAGATGGGAAGCGACTCGGGCAGCAGTCGCTCCTCCTGCGCAAGCCGCAGTTCGTACAGGATGCGCTGGGTCCGGTCGAGCGCGAAGCAGGGAATCCACACGACGCCGTCCCGGCCGACCGCCTCGCCCACCCGCCGGCGAAACTGCTCGCGCTCGCCGCGCACGCCCGGCTCGCGCCGCGTGTCTCCGTAGGTGGCCTCGGCAAACACGGCGTCGACATTGGGGGCAGGCTTCGGGCCGGCGAGAACGGGCGACAGGTCGCTTCCCAAATCGCCGGAAAACAGGACTCGCCACTGCTCGCCGTCGAGTTCCACCTCGAGCACCACGCCGGCCGAGCCCGGAATATGGCCTGCGTCGAGCAGCCCGGCCCGCACGCCGGGCGCCAACCGGATCGGCCGCTCGTACTCGATTGGCCGTACCTGGCGCAGGATGGCGCCGACTTCCGCCTGGATGCACTCGCGGCACAGCCGGGGCGTCACGGACCGTTCGAATTGGGCAAGCCGTCCGTCCAGGTCGGCCGCGTTGCCCGTTTCGGTGACCAGGTTGTGGGGGGCAATGCTTTGGGCGAAGCGGCAGTCGCGCCAGTGGATGGTCAGGTGCCGCCCGGTCCGCTGCGCTTTCGCTCGTGACCGCTCCGACCACGCCCAGATGCGTTCCTGCTGACGGTCGAATCGTACGGCGGCGCCGAGCATCGGTTCGAGCAGGCGCGTGGTTGCCGGCGTGGCGAGAATCGGCCCCCGGAAGCCGGAGTTCACCAACAAGGGCACACGTCCGCAGTGGTCGGAATGAGCGTGGGTCAAGAGCAGGGCATCGACCGCAGCCGCGTCGACGGGCAACGTCGCGGAAAGCTGCTCGGCCTCGTATTCAGCTTCGACCCCTTCGCCGTCGGGGAAGAACGCGCCGCAATCAACCATCCACCGGCCGCTGCCCGTGTCCACCACGAAGAGCGAGCCGGAAACGCGTCCGGCCGCGCCCCAGCAGGTGACCACGAGCCTGGTTGGGAGCGCGGTCACACTCCGCACGCCCCCAGGCGGCAAGACCGGTTGCGGCTCTTGCCCGGCCCCGGGAAGTGCCAAAAACGTCAGTACGGCCAGCAGCACTTTCGCCGGCACGAATCGTCGAATCGTCGTTGCCGTCATTCTGGACCTCCTTGGTTAGCGATCGGGCGCGGAACGGGCATGTCGCTGGATTCGCAACCTGCCCCGTTGGAGTTCACGCTTTAGCGTGCGAACAAATATGGGCTATGTTTGCGCGCTAAAGCGTGACCTCCAGCAACGACGGACATGTGGCTATTCTCATGGACATTGCAACTCACTGCGGCACCTGGACCGCTTGTCCGTCGGCTTTGGAGCCCAACTGACGGAACAGCAGGGTGTTGATGTTCTCGCTGATGAAATGGACCGACCCGTCGGCCATGCCGAAGCCGGCCCCGCCCGTGTGTTCGCTGCCGGGCGATTCGAAGAACAGATTGTTCATGCCACCCGTCTGGTAAATGCCGCCGATTTCGTTGTCGTTGGTCGAAAACAGGCTTGCCGAGCCGCCTACGGCCCACCCGTCCTGGCTTCGGCGCTGGTCGGTCGTGCCTCGCAAACGCTGGAGTTCACCGGTCATGATGGTGTTGGTGGTGCCGTCCTGGATGGCCGTGAAGCGGGTGCGGCTGTTCGGCATGAAGACGCCGGCGCGCTCGCTTCGCTGCCAGTGTTCCGCTGCCGGCGCCGATTGCGTAAAGGCCTTGTTGCCGGTGTTCACCCAGCCGTTCCCGCCGCCGATGCAACCACCGTAGTCGGTCCCGCCGCCCGTCCAGCTCGTATTGCGCAAGCCCGGCTGGTCCTGCGCGCGGACTCCGCTCCGGCGGCTCGGGCAATAGAAGCAGGGAATGTCGGTTTGCGCCGGGGCCGCGTTGCCCGAAACGCTGGTGGTGAAGTCCCATTGGGCGTACACGGCGCCCTGTTCCAAGAACGGCAAGAGATGCAGCATCCAGCTTGTGCCGTGCCCGCCGACGGCGGTCTGGTTGGCTTCGGTCCAGGGATCGTAGCCGGGCGGGGTGCCGGTGGCCACGATGCATCCCGGCGGGAACACTCGCAGTGCCTGGGCGTAGTTCTGCAGCGCCAGGCCGAGTTGCTTGAGGTTATTGGCGCATTGCATCCGCCGTGCCGCCTCCCGCGCACTCTGCACGGCGGGCAACAACAGGGCGATAAGGATGCCGATGATGGCAATGACCACCAGCAGCTCCACGAGGGTAAAACCGCCGGAAATGCCCGCTTTTCGACGCATGGCACGTCCTCGTCGTCTCAGGGGCCGGCCTCGGCCGGAACGGCTCTGCCGCGGCTTGAGGACTGGAGCGAACTCCAGTTACCCCATGCCGCTGCTGGCACATCCTACCACCTGACAGCCCCGCGTGCCACCCCCGACCCCATGGGACGAGCTTCCAGCCCCGCGTGCCACCCCCGACCCCATGGGACGAGCTTCAAGCCCCGTGGAACAAGCCTCCAGCCCCGTGGGACAAGCTTCCAGCCCCGTGGGACAAGCTTCCAGCTTGTCAGGAACAAGCGACAATCTGAAAGCTCATCCCACGCTGGATCGACAAGCTGAAAGCTCATCCCACGGAGCTTGCGCCACGGCACATTGGCAGCGTGCTGCTTGGCTCGCCGTTAGTTGGGTACCTGCGCCGGTTCGCCGTCGGCCATGCTGCCGAGGAGACGGAACAACTGCCGGTCGATGTTCTCGCTGAGGAAATGGACCGAGCCGTCGGCCATGCCGAAGTTCGCGCCGCCGGAATGGCGGCTTCCGGGCGATTCGAAGTAGTTGTTGTTCATTCCGCCCGGATACGTACTGCCCCAGTCGTGGTCGGTCGTGGAGAACAGCGTGGCCGAGCCGCCCACCGGCCAACCGTCCTGGCTCTGCTGGGCAGGCGGAGTGGAGGAAGTGGTGCCGGTCAGTCGCTGGAGTTCCCCGGTCATGATGGTACTGCTTGTGCCGTCCTGGACCGCATTGAATCGGGCAGCCTTGTTGGGGATGAACATGCCGCTTCGCAGCGAGTTTTGCCAGGTGTCGGCGGCCGAAGCGACGAACGGCTTGTTGCCGCTCTCGGTGAACGTCCGCCCGCCGCCCGCGCAGCCGCCGTAATCGTTGCCTCCGCCTTGCCAACTCGTATTGCGCAATCTTGGCTGGTCCTCCGAGCGGACTTCATTGCGCCGGCTCGGGCAGTAGAAGCCAGGCATGTCGAGTTGGGCAATGGCTGCATTGCCGGTAACACTCGTGGCGAAACTCCATTGCTTGTGCGCGCTGGCCTGTTCCATGAAAGGGAGGATTTGCAGCATCCAACTCGTCCCGTGAGAGCCGGTGCTCGTTTGCGCCGCCTCGCCCCACGGGTCGAATGCCGACGGACCGCCGACCGACACGATGCAGCCGGGCGGGAAGGATCGCAACGCCTGCGCGTAATTGTGCAGCGCCAGACCCACCTGCTTCAGGTTGTTGGTGCATTGCATTCGCCGGGCGGCTTCGCGGGCGGCCTGCACGGCAGGCAGGAGCAAGGCGATAAGAATCCCAATGATGGCGATGACCACCAGCAATTCGACCAGGGTAAAACCCGATCCCGAACGCCGCTTGCATACTCGCATGGACAGACCACTCCTACAGATAACGATTGGTGCACTCCTGCCGCTTGCCCACGGCAGAACCTGCTGGCCCAGAGGCGCCGGCCATTTCTCCGACCGACAAGCAGCGGCAGGCCAAAGCATGCGCCGCGTTGAGATCCGGTAGATTGTACCAGTTAGCCACTGCGTTCAGCATAACACCGGGCCGGCTTTGCGGCAAGGTACGCACTCAGTCTATTTCGGGGGGTCTGGTGGCCGGCTTCCGACTGCGATTCACCGCCGGATATGCACTCGTCCGGGCTGTCTTGCTTGCCTCAGGGTGGTGGATTTTCCTGCGCCGAGGGGGAGGGAACGGCCTGCTGTACCCCTTGCCGGTGCTGGTCAAGACGTTCCTTTGCGGTTATGATGAAAGGAAAATGGGCCGAAATTGCCGGTGCCGTCGGGCGTCCGTTGGGAGGAATGCGCCCTCGCACCAGGCTTTTGTTTTCGCGGCTCGACGTTACGTTTGCTTCGACAATGGTTCCACTGCCCCTCGTTTCCTTCTTGAAGCCCCCGGTTTGGCATGTCGATTTCCACGGCCAAAGAGTTTATCGCGGCGCTTGCGAAAAGTCGGTTGCTGAAGCCAAAGCACCTTGACGCCGTCCGCAGCGCTGCCGAAAAGGATCCCGACCCGAAGGCCCTGGCCGGCCGTCTTGTGAAGAAGGAGTTGCTGAGCCGGTGGCAGGCAAAGCAACTCCTGGCCGGCCACACCTCGTTCTTCCTGGGCGCGTATCGCCTCCTGGAGCCTCTCAGCCGGCATTCGGGCAGCCATGTCTATCTGGCAGAGCACAAGACGCTAGGACGGCGGGTGGTGCTCAAGCGGCTGCCGCGCGACGTGACGGGCGACGAGGATCGCAAGAAGCGGCTTCTGGGCGCGGTGCGGGCCTTGGTGGGCCTCGATCACGAGAATCTGGCGCGGGTGTACAGCATTGAGCAGGCCGGCGACCGCTATTACGTCATCAGCCAATATGTCGAGGGTCGCGACCTGGCCGACACGGTCGCCGAAAACGGTCCGCTGAGTTTTGCCGATACCGTCGCCGCCGTCAGTCAGGCGGCCGCCGGATTGGCGGAAGCGCATCGGCGCAAGGCGGTTCATGGCGGCGTCCGGCCGTCGAATCTCGTGCTGACGCCCGAAGGCCACTTGAAGCTCGTGGGGGCCGGCACTGCCCGCCGATACCACGAGGCTGCTTCGGAAAGCGACGAGCCCGACACTCCGGCGGCCCTCGATGCCGTGCGGTACCAGGCGCCGGAACTACTCAAACCCGATGCCGACCCGACGCCGGCGTCCGACATCTATTCGTTGGGTTGCACGCTCTATTTCCTGCTGACCGGCAAACCGCCGTTCGCCGAAGGGACGGCGGCGGAAATGGCCCAGGGGCATGCCCGACACCAGCCGCCGGGAATCCTGCGAGCCAGGTCCGACACGCCCGACCTGCTCGTGAAAGCCTGCCGAAAGATGCTGTCGAAGCGTCCGGAGGATCGGCCCGGCACGGCCGAGGAAGTTGTGGAGATGCTCGCAGAATTGTCGCTGCCGAAGCGTTCGGCTGCCCGCATTGTCGCCACCGTTTCAGCCGGCGTTCCGCAGGGCGGCGCGCCGGCGAAAGGCGAGTCGGCTGATCGGAACGCTTCGCCGGAGAAGCCCAAGCCCGGCGCGGAGCAAGCGGGACGTCCGAAGGCCGAGGCGAACGACACGGAGTCCGATTCGGACCCGGCGTCTGAACAGAAGCCCGCCGCCGGAAACGACAAGGCGCGGCCGGCTGGGGCGCCCGCGAAGAACGGCAAGACGGTTCCCGACGCCAAGTCGCCCGAACGGCGGCAACCTGCCAAGACGGCCCCGGCGGCGGCCAAACCCGCGCCGAAACGCAAGCCCGCACGCAACGCGAAGGAGCAAGACGAAGCAACCAGCCCGGCGAAGGCCTCGGGCCGAAAGGCGAAGCCGTCGAAGTCGGAGGCGGCGTTTGCCGTCGACGCGGGCGACGAGACCTCGCCCACGGCCCGCGCCAAATCGCGTGCCGGCAAAGGCAAGTCGGGTGCCGAGACGGCGGCTGCGGGCGAGGGTTCGCAAGGATTCTTCCGCAAGCACGGCAAACTCCTGGCAATCGGCGGGGGCTCTTTGGCCGTCCTCCTGCTGGCCGCGGCCATTTCATTGCCGTTCGTTTTGGGTGGATCGTCCGCCGCCCGACCCGAGCCCGAGACCGCGCAGGCCGAACCTGAGCAGGAGTCGCAGACGCAGAAGCCTCCCCGATCGGCATCCGACGACGTGATTGACGACCTCAACTTGGAGGGGGATTTGGACCTGGATATCGACGACCTGGTCGGCGATGAACCACCCCGCCAACCGCCGTCCGAACCGGAGCCGGAGGAGCAGCCGGATGCGGGCGATGCCCCGGAGGAGCAGCCCCCGGCGGAGGACGAGGACGAGGACGAACCCTCGGACCCCGATGGACCTTCCGAACCCGACGAGCCCTCGGAACCCGATGACGAGGGCGGCGAGAACGAACCGGCCGAGCCTGAGGAACCGAAGGAAACACCTCCGGAGAAACCCGACCCGCCCAAGAAGGAGAAACCGCCGACGTTCCGCGATTTCCCCGAACAAGTCGTCCTTCCCTCACCGGGCGGAGAGGATGGACAGCCGGCGCCGACCGAGCCGATCAATCTGGGGAAATTGTATGTCCGAGAGCGGGCGCCGTGGGTTGTCGCGCTGCGCGGCGGCGATACAGTCGTACCCAATGCCGAAATCGTCCTCAACCGCGACGCCGCCGAGGGGGGCGGCCGCGCGTACGTCTTCGAGCTATCACCTTCTTCGGGCGACGCCGCGGCCATTGCCAGGCTTCGCTACGTGCCGGAAGCCGACCAGTTGACGTTCCAGTGGCTTGAGCCGGCGGCCGAAATGTCGGGCGCCGGCCTGCTGCGATGGTGCCTGCTTGAACTGAACATCGACGGCGAAACGAAGACCCTGGCCTTGTCGGAACCAAAGCCGGCGCCGCCGCTGGGGTTCGACCTGGACAAAAAAATCGATCGCGCAACGATCGAAAGCGACGAATTGCCCGCCGAGAAACTTCTCCGTCTGGAAATCACCGGCGTCGAGGGCGAGGTCGAGCGGCACCAGACTCAACCGGAGGAACCGGTCGAGGCAAGACAGCAAATGGCCCTGGCTTTTCAGCGGATGGATCGAGACCGCAACCCGCAACCTATCGCGATCATGCAGTTGAGCTTCACCGTGTCGAGCAAGAGCCTGACCGTCCTGCGCCGCATCGAACAGCCGCCTCGACGCATGGTCGTGCCGGGCCCCCAACTGGCCATGTTGCGACAGAAGGGCGAGGAAGAGTACAAAAAGGTCCTGGCCCAAATGAATAAGGCCCAAGGCCATGGCGCGAAAGACAAGTTCCGGCCCATCCTGAACAAGATTGAAGAGGGATTGGGCCACCTCGACCTGGTCGAGAAGATCGACAAACAGGCCAAGATTCACTATCGCATCCTGCTCCAGGCCGGAAGCCATCAGGTTCCGCTGTTCGATTCGCAGCTTGCCGGCCCGGCGGGGGCCCCCGAGCAGTAGGCCGGTCAACGCTTTTTCATCGTTACGCCAATGCCGGCGCCTTCCATCAACAGGAACGAAGTCTCCAGTGCCGGATTCCTGGTGATGGCCTCGATGTAGTCGGGGTTGGGCGCGGGCCAACGCATGTTGTGTGCGACGACCAGCCCGCCGGAACGCACTTTCGGCAGAAGCTTGTCGAGGTAATCGATGTAACCGCCGGGGTTTGCGTCGAGAAAGAGGATGTCGATCGGTTCTTCGATCCGAGTGATCGTTTCGTGCGCGTCGCCCACCACAACCGTGATCAGGTGGTCGACCCCCGCCTTCTTGAAGTTCTCTTCAGCGATTTTCGCGCGTTGCGGGTCGATTTCGTGGGTGGTCAACTTGCCGCCCGTCTTCCGCAGCGCCAGGGCGAACCAGACGCCCGACTCGCCGGTCGAGGTGCCGATTTCCACGACGTGCTTCGCATTGACGGCCTCAGTGAGCAGCCGCAGCAGACGCCCGTCGGTTTCCGAGACGTTGGCGTATCGAGGTCCTTGCCGCATCGTTGCCAAGACCTCCAGAATCTTCCGCTCTTCTTCGTCCTTCGGTTGCAGCGGATTTTCAATCGTCGCGTCGGGACGCTGCGCCCAAATCGTTGTGCCCAATAGGAACCAAACTGCCAACACGCCGGCTGCCCAGGGAAGGCCTCGCATGATCGTACTCCTCATTGTCAGGAAAGGTGGCAATCGTTCACGGTTTCGCGCTCGGTTGAAGAACATTCTATCCCGGCATTCGGCGGCGGGGTAGTCGCGCGGAAGTCGGACGTTTTGCCCTTCGAGCAAACCGCGGGCATGCCGGCAATCACGCTCGTGGTCGATTCCGAAAAGGGTCCCGGCAACTTGGCAGCGGAGGGGATTGCCCCGGCCGTCCCCGGCGTCTACACTGATACGCCGTCGGGGTAACCGTTCCCGGGCCGATGGGCAACTGGCTCGTTTTTCGGCCAAGCAATCGACGAACTTTTGGGAGGACGTGGACATGCCGCTGGAAGTCGTCCTGGGACTCGCGTACATCGTCATCGGCGCCGCTTGCGGCGGTTCTTTTGGTTTGCCCAGCAAGTTCGTGAAGCCGGAAACGCCCTGGGAAGTGCTCTGGGGGCCGTTCTTCTTCTTCGTCACCCTGTTGTTGCCGCTGCTGCTTACCCCCCTGGTGGTCCGCGACTTGGGCAGCATCTACGGCCAGGCCGGCATGGCCACCCTTGTGCCGGTACTCCTGTTCGGCCTGCTGTGGGGGCTGGGCTCGATGACCCTCGGCATGAGCTTTGCCTTGATCGGCCTGTCGCTCGCCTACGCGCTGAACTACGGCGCGCAAATCATTACCGGCTCAATGCTGCCGCTGCTGTTGTTCGATGCGGAGCAGGTGCTCACACTCCACGGCGGCGTGATCCTGGCCGGCGTGGCCGTGTGCCTCGCCGGCGTGGCCGTTTCCGGCAGGGCGGGCATTCTGAAGCAACGCAGCCTCGACTCGCTCGCAACCGACCCGGTCGGCGCCGAGTCGCTGCCGAAGCAGCCGAAGATGCTCCTCGGCGTTCTGATCGGCGTGGTGTCGGGCGTCTTGTGCGCGTGCTACGCGGTAGCCTCGGCGTTCGCCGGCCCCATCGGCGCCGTGGCCGCCGAGACCAACCCACCCTGGGCCGCCGCCACCGCCGTAACCGCCATCATCCTCTGGGGCGGCGCGGTCTCTTCGTGTGTGTACTGTGCAGTGCAATTGACCCGAAACAAAACCTGGGGCCGGCTGGTCGGCCCCGGCGCCGGACACGTGCTCCTGCTAGCGGCCATCATGGCCGTGCTGCACAATGCGGCCATCTTCCTTTTCGGGCTGGGATGGATTCACATTGGAGAACTCGGCGTTTCGGTCGGCTATCCGATCTTTATGTCGGTGGCGATTCTGGTGGGCAACGTGCACGGCTTCCGCTCCGGCGAGTGGAAGGGCGCCAGCCGCGAAAGCATCCTTTGGATTCTCACTGGAATCGCGCTGCTCATCGTGGGCGTGTGCCTGCTGGCCCAAGGCCGGGCGATGCTGCCCTGATCGGTTGACTACCGAGCCGCCGCACGAAGGTTTTGCAGGAGGTCTTCCGCTTCCGGGTGGAAAGCCCGGCAAATTAGCAGGCACTCCCCGTCGTGCCGTCCGCTTGATTAGGCAGAATATCGCCGTTCGGGGGGAATGGCTTGCACCTGGAAACGCAAGGGCCTTTGCAGGAGAAGAACTGCACCGGAACGTTCGAAAGCGTTCCCCGGTCGCGATTGCATGCCCGATGCAGATGGTCTACACTGAATCCGATGCCAAACTGGGCATCGACGTTGCCCGACTCAAGATGCCGGCGTCCTGGAGAGAAGTCTGCCCGGTCGGACGAAGTGGCCGCGCAACCCGTTTGCCTACAACGCCTTAGCGTTTCGTCCCCATCCGCCGCGTCTGCCCCCAAGCCAAGCGACGCCGACAACCAGCGGGACTATAGGCAATCAGAGAAAGCTGGGGAACTAGGATTTGAAGCTAGTCTTGCCATTGTGCGTACCTTGCGTCGGCGTTGCTAAGTCCTTTTCAATTATACACTTATGATTCGGCGTGGCAAGAGCGTTGCATGAGTGTTGTCGGCAAAAGTGACGCAACATGACGCAAAATTGACGCAAACCCCTGGGGGCTGGGGTGTTGGGCTGTCGCCCGTTTCGCCCGTTCTCGCCTTCGGAACCATGGCCCCTTCGGACTCGTTGGCACCCCCGCATGGCCCCCGCAATGCCAGGGGGGTTTTTATAACTCCAGGGGACGGGCGGTAGGGCCGCGCCCACCTCGAAGGGGGTCGCGCCATCAAGGGGCACCTTGTGGTGGGGAGTCTCAGCCAAACCACGCGAGTAAGAATCTGAGCGTGCAAGTTGGTGAAACCACCACTTTTCGCCCATCATTTTCATTCATCATCATTGGCCCACTCTTCGCAACGTCGAATCCACGAATCGAAACGCCTTACGGAACGG
>CAYPWB010000004.1:0-42152 GCA_964414315.1 uncultured Planctomycetaceae bacterium
ACGTGTCAAGCACGTTGCTTGACTATCCGTGAAGGCGGGGCGCGGCGGTCAAGCCGCGCCCCGCGGTCGGTCGGGTCGGTCAGTCGTCCAAGCCAAGCGCCACCCGCTCGGCGTGCCGGTCGGTGAAGCCGCGACCGCCGAGAGCCGGCGTGCCGTTGCATCGCGTCCGCCACACCTGCTTGCCCTTGTGCCAACCGTAGCCGCACGCCTTGAGCGCGGCGGTCACGTCGGTCAGCGCCTTGCCGGTCACGTTGCGGCAAATCTGATCGGCCGCGTCGCGGGAGCCGCCGGGGAGTTGAACGTAGGTCCAGATGCCGACGCCCTCGCGGTCACAAGCCACAAGGTCGCGGGTGAGCCCGGTGGACACCTTGCCGGTGTGGCTGATGGTCGCCAGCCGGCCGATGTTGGGCACCGCCGCCTCAAGCTGCGCCACGCGGCGCTTGGCCGTGTCGCTCGCACACACGCCGCCGGCCGCCTTGCCGTACTTGCTGGCGGGCTTGGTGTCGCTCGCCGTGTTGCTGGCGACCTGCTCGTAGACCGCCTTGGGTGCCGTCCGCGCCTTGCGGTTGGCCTTGCGGGTCGCCTTGGGCTTGGCGTCAGCCGCCGGCGTGGTCGTGGCGACCGGAGCCGGCGTGGACTGGCCAAGCGCCGTGGCGACCGCCGAAGCGATGATCGACTGGAGCTGATCGGGGGTCAGAGTGACGGACTGCTGGGTACGGTCGGACATAGCTAATCTCCTGTGCTGGAGGGGGATACGTGCTGGCAACATGCCAGCGGACAAGCCGCGGCGGGGCGTGTTTCAGCCCCGCGGCGGTGATGACCACAGCAGAACGTCGTCACCCGTGGGATGGCCGGGACATGTCAACCGACGATGCCACCACGGGACGCGAATACCACGCGTGGGGTGTTGAGCGGTCCGGGCGGTTCAACAGGCAGGGGCCATCGACGCGCCTCAGCGATTCCCCGATGATGCCCGGCTGCGCCCGGTGGTCCCGGCTTCCTGCCGGTGTCGGTTGCTTGGCCGTGGGGTCGGTTCCTCGCCCGCTCACCATCGTCACCGATGGTTCGATCCCGCCCCACGGCTCACGGTCGGGAAGCCAAGGTACTGCCTTGGCCCGCTTGCGTCGGTGCTGGCATGGCAACCACGCCGCACGTCGCCCGATTAGCCCCCGTGGGGTACGATCGGCGGTGTTTCGGGGGATGGTTGCAAGCCATCGCTCGTCGTGAGCAGGGTACGTCCGCTCACTCTCGCCACCCGGCGAGCCGCCACCCCCTACGTAGCAAACGGGCGCACCTCGGCCGTCACGATGCGATAGCCCCGCGGGGCGCTGTCGCTTCCGCGGTTAGGTGTATGAACGCGTGCTAAGATATGCGATGAGCGAGAACTGACGGATCGAACGTAAGTACGGTTGAAAGCAGCAGATAGGACTCTGAATCGAGCGAAGCGTAAGACTGAAGCAGCGTAACAATTTTCGACGGAAATTGCAAGACTAGGGCTTTCCCTGAACTTTACATAATGTTGATTATCGGACGCGGCAAACCCCGCTGAGAGGCCGTCAGGGGGGATATTATCGGACGTTGTGATTTATCGGACCCCTCAAAATGACCCCGAATCGGATGGCGACCCCCCCCGTACCACCCTCACAAAACCCGATCATGCACCGGGTCCCGTATAGGCATTTCACCCCAAGTTATAATTCCCCTCGTCCTTGTACTGTAGACGGAAACAATCTATGGTACAAAAGTTAACAATTGCTAACCTTGTAACGTAGACGGAATCGTGTTAAGGTACAAGAATGACGACCTCGGCGATGGACGAGTATCGACGCCAACTCTCGCATGTATCGAGGGTTATCGACGACGCTGCGATCGTGGCTGAGGAGCACGGGGGGTACGGTCTGGTGTGTCCAGAACGGATTATGGGGGCTTCGGGCTACCTCGTGGACGTGGACGCGGTGTGGTGCGTGTGGGACGATTACCCGTTGCGGGTGCTGGATGAGCCGCGGCGGGTGCCGATCGTCAAGGCGACGGGGGATGGGCCGGGGCAGGGGCAGTTCGTGGTGGCGACGCTCACCGGCTTGAAGCGCAAGCGGACGCTCGCGTCGGTCATGGTGCGGATGCGGCACCCGGCGCTGGGCAAGCTGGGGCTCCCGGTCGATCGCCGGCAGCGGAAGGTGTCGAAGAAGGACCTGTTCGTCCGGGCCAACTACGAGGAGCCGGTGCTGGACCCGCGGAAGGTCCGCGTGATGACGGGGGCCGTCGGGGACATGAAGGGGGTCGAACACACGCTGATCCAAAGGGACGCCGAGGCCCGCCTGCGGGTGTGCTATCCGGCCTACGGCATCGACAACCGCGGGCTGGTGTGGCGGGTGCGGCATTCTACCACGGCCTTCGACCCAAACGAAGTCGCTTACGAGCTGGCCCCGCTCGCCCCGCCGGAATACTGGCAGCGGATCGCGGTCGTCTCCGAGGCGTACATCCCGCCGGGGCAGCTCCACCGGGGCATCTACTACCGGCTGACCGACGTGACCGGCAAGCGGCGGTCGGTCCGCATGTTCAACCTGATGAGCTGCTACTTCGGCATCCGGGAGGCGGCCAACGCCCTCGCGTGGCTGAACCGCATCGCCATCACGGCCCGGCTGGACGACCCGGAGCCGGCCCCGCCCATGGCCCCAAAGGAGTCGAAGCTGCTGGCGGACGCGGCGGAGGAGATCAGGAAGTGGGAGCAGAAGCAGGTCGAGGCGGCCAAGCGGCTGCGGGAGAAGCGGGAGCAGGCGGAGAAGGCGGCCGTCGGCCTGCCCGTGCGGCGGGTGCGGTATCAGCAGCGGCTGGAGGCGCAGGGCGTGCCGGCGTCGCCGCCGGACGCGCCGGACGACGAACAGGAGCCACTAACCGAGAACGATTCCACTTAGGAACATCGGCGGTGAACGCTTCGCCGCGCGTGCCCGTGCATGCGCGCGGCAAGCGGCGGCCGGGTCGGCGGGCGGGTCCTTATACCGCCGAGCCGCCCGTGGTGCCCTCCTCGCCACGCCCGCCCGCGGGCAGCAGGCGGCGAAACGCGAAGCCGGGATAGACCCCGGCTGGCCCGGCCGCACCGCCGAGGTATGATGGAGCAGCGTGATGGCCAACCCGGCTGAACCATCCATGAGCGAGCAGGCCCTGCGCGACCTCCACGACGCGCGGTGTGTCGCGTGCGGCGGCGAGAAGAAGCCGCCGGCGGGGTTCTGTTCGTGCTGCTACGGGCTGTTGCCGGAACATCTCAAGAGCGGCCTCACGCACGGCTGCCCCGGCGTGTACGACGCCGCCCACGCCAAGGCGAGGGCGTGGCTCGCCGGCCGTGAAGAAAGGTAGGACCATGGGCAAGGCGAAGATGAGCGCGAACGAGGCGCAACTGCTGTCCGCGTTGGACCACGACATGGCCAACCTGCGGCAGATGATCCTGCGGGACGTGGAGGAAAGCGGCGGGGAAACCGTCGCGTGGTTCGCGGGGCAGCTCACGCGGATGATCGAGGCGCTGAATGAAGCGACGGAGGTCGGGAGCGACGACGCTTGGCAGGTGGTCGTCGCGGCGTGGCGCGAGATGGACGCCGAGCGGCAGGCGGCCTTCCTGTATTACGCTTTGCCCATGGCGAACATCGCGTTCGCCCGCTTCATCACCGAGGACCTGCAAAAGATGCGGGCCGGCGGCGAGGAGGCCGAGCCGTGATGATCTATCGCAAGTGCCGGCAGTGCGGCGGCGAGCACCCGATAGGAGTCAAGTGCGACAAACCTTCGCAGCCGCGGTCGCTTTGCTCCACGTTGTCGGGCCATGCGATCGACACGACCATGCCCCGGCTTGCCATCGACAACTTCCGCCGGCAGTGCGACGAGGCGTTTGACGGCGGCCCATACACGGTCGTCTCTACGCGCAACCCCGCCCAAGGCACCTTCACGCTTAAGGCCATTGGCTTCCGGCAGCCGGACTAGAAGAACGCGCTCATCGCCTCCTCGTCCTCGTCCATGGCGTTCGACGGGTGCGACGCGGCGAGGGCTTCGGCGGCGACCTCCGCGGGGTCCACGCCGCCGGCCGGCGCGTCGAGGCACGAGAGGTCCATCGTCTCCGCCTCGCGCCGGGCCAGTTGCTGCTCGTCGCGGCGTTCGCCTGTCGTCAGCGGCCGGCCGGCCTCGTGGCGGTGCTCCTCGTACTGCTCGAAGGATGGGTGGTCGTCGGTGCCTTGGTCCGACTCGCGGTAAGGGATCGGCTCGGACTCGCCGCCGACGCGGCGGTGCCACGCGCCGTCCGACCTCGGCCGCTCGATCCACGGGGCGTCGTCGGGGTCCCCCATGCCGACCGCCGCCTCGATCTCGTCGATCGAGAACCCGCCGCGGCGGCACGCCTCGTCCAGCATCGCCCGCAGGTACTTGATCGCGTGCAGCCCGAAGGGCACCCGCCGGGACGGGGCCCCCTTGAAGGCGAGCTGGAAGTTCTCGATGCGGCGGATCGTCACCGGCCACAACCCGCACCAGTGCTTGTCGTCCGGCCGCTGGGTTCTCGCAGGCATTACTTCCCCTTGGAGCCACACTTCCATCGCTTGCGCGCGAGCCGGTTCGCCGGCCCGCTGCCCTTGATCTTCGCCGACCGCGCGCAGTAAGACTTCCACCGCTTGCTGCCGGGCTTGCCGGGCTTGACGCCCTTCTTGCCGTAGCTGACGCACTTGCCGCCCACCCGCTTCGCGCTGGCCTTGCCCTTCCTCGGCTTGCACGCCTTCTTCGCCATCACCGACGCCCCTTCTTCTTCCGGCACGAGCCGGACGAGTACGGCTTCTTGCCGGGCACCGGCTCGTAGCCCTGCCAGCACCGACCGGACTTCTTCTTCCGCGGCTTCTTCTTGGCCATTGGCACGCTCGGTCGGGGTGGTTACACTTTAACCCTCGGGGACCAACACGGCAAGGAATCGAGCCATGCTCGCACAGGAAACCGGCGAATACATCCACGGCGAGTTCCAAGCGGCCTCCGGCAGCACGGGGGGCGAGATCGTGCTGTACGGGGTCAACGGCGGCACGCGAACGCTGGGATCGGACGAGCGTGTCGTCGTCACCGACGCGTACTTGGTTGTCGGCGCGGCGGGCGAGGCGGCGATCTTCTTCGACGCCGACGACGACAACGCCGCGGACGCCGGCGAGCGGATCATCGGCGGCAACTTTGCGGCCAACTCCGGGGCGACCATGAGCTTTTCCGGCACGCCGCGGTGGGGCGAGAAGGGCGCGATCCCGCACGTCGTCTGTGCCAGCGGGGCAGTGACCGCGATCATCACCGGATTCATCACCACCGCATAACCATGGAGGCGTCATGGCCACCACCAGCGAAGTGAAGGCGGGGCTCAACGACATCGCGGCGTCCATCCGGGCGGAGCGGGCGGCGGCGAAGCAGGCCAAAGCCCGGATCACGCAGGGCAAGAGCACGCTCAACGGCCTGCCGACGACGTTCGCGTCGGTGATCGCGGAGATCAATGGCTACGCGTCGGACACGGCCAACGAGTTCGAGGCCGGGGCGAAGGCCGAGCTTGCCCTGTTGACGACCGAGTTCAACGCGCTGGTGAGCGATCTGGCCGACGCCGAATCCGATCTGGCCGTCTACGACGAGTTCTAATCCAAGCAGGGAGTCGTCATGGCGCTGCCCGTCGGCGAACCTCACGACCGGGTGACGTTGACGAACCCGTCGTCGGCGTTGACCGATTTCACCTTGCTGATCGACACCAGCAACCTGTCGTCGCAGTGGAGATCAAGCAAGACCAGCAACGACGGCGCGCGGGGGCGGGCGTTCAAGGCCGACGGCACCGAATTGGCGACGGACTGGATTCCGATCGACGCCGCGAACGGCGAGTGGGCGGTGCGCGTCCTCTGGAGCGGCACGCTCGCCAGCACCGGCACGCAGCAGGTTTACATCTACCCGCCTCTCTCGACGCGATCCGCCTACGCGGCCGGCGACACCTACGGCCGCAACGCGGCCTACACGCAAACGAATCGCATCAGCGCGCACAGCTTGTTCAGCACGTCCGACCTAACGGACCGCAGCGGCAACGGATACGACGTAACCGAGCAGGGCACAATCGTCGGCACCGTGACCGCGCCCGTCGGAACCGCGATCGACCTCGCCGGGCTGGCCAACTACCTCAAGGCGTCCAGCTACGCGACGATGGCTTCGGGCGATGTCACCGCGATGGCGTTTGTAGGCCGACTGTTCTCCGCAGAAATTGCGACAACAAAATTTGCGGACACGGCGATGTCGTGGTATGACGCCGCCGATCGAGATGGGTTCCGCATAGGATTAAACAACGACGGCGTGAACTCTGGAGAGCCAATCGCATTCACGACCGGAGGCAACACGCAGTCGGAAAGCGTAGCGCAAGGCACGGACGCCAAGGACGGCGCGTGGCACCGCATCGCGTGCGTGTTTGACCAGACCGCCAACGAAGTCAACCTTTACCTCGATGGCTCTCTGGACGTGGCGGCGACCAGCTACACCGACAATAGCGCGGTGTCCACGACGCCGGTTTTGCTGATTGGCCGAACCGATGAAATTACCGTTCCTGCTTCGCAGAACCGCTGGGAGGGCGACCTTCAGTTCGCCGACGTGTGGCGCGACGGGTTCAGCGCCGCGTGGTGGGCCTACGATTCGGATCAGCACCTCGACAACGCGACTTTCGTGGGGACGCCCACGCACGTGCCCACGGGGACACCGGGGATGATCGGCGGCGGGCTGCACAAGCCGGGCACCATCGGGTAGCGCCATGAGCAAGCGGATCAAGAAGCGCATCTCGGACGCGTTGAAGGAGTTGGTCGGATCGCCCGCGCCGGTGGAGATGCTGGACGCCTACCCAGAGCTGGTCGAGCAGATGGCCGAGGGCGAGCCCGCGCCGACGATCGGCAGGGTGATTGCGCTGAAGGTGCTGCGTTACGCCATGGACGGCACGCGGCCGAACCAGTGGGCGGTCGAGCTGGTGTTCGACCGCGTGGAAGGCAAGGCCATCCAGCAGCAGGCCGGCGACGGCCGCGAGCATATCGAGGAGCGACTGGATGACATTTCCCGCAAGCATCTCGACGACCTTGCAGCCGTCGCAGCGACTTCGGCAAGAGCGTCCCAAGCTGAGGGATCGCCCGACGGACGAGTGGCCAATCCTCTCGACGCGCTGCCCTCACACCGGGCTCGTCATCCCCAAGGCGATCGACGCGAACCTCCGCTGGCGGATGGAGATTCGCAAGCGGGCGGAGCATGACGACGGGTTCCGAAAGGCGATGCTCAGCGCCTGCGCGATGTCGGATGTCTACTGGATCAACGCGTTCGGCTGGACCTACCGCCAACGCTACGTGAACGAGCAGGGAGACACCGTGCCGGCTCGCGGCCACCTCGCTCACTACCCGATGGTGACGTGGCCGGTGCAGGACGAGGCGCTGCTGACCTTGGGCCGGTGCATCCGCGAGAGCGAGGACTGCAACATCGACAAGAGCCGCGACATGGGCGCGACGTGGCTCGTGCTGTTCAAGTTCACGCACGGCCTCCTGTTCACTCCCGAGTGCCACTTCGGCGTCGTCAGCCGCAAGGAGGACCTTGTGGACAAGCGGGGCGACATCGACTCGCTGTTCGAGAAGGTCAGGTACATAATCGCCCAGCTCCCGTCGTGGATGCGCCCGACGATCCGCCCGACCTACATGCTTCTGGTCAACCGCGACCTCAACAGCTCGATCGCGGGCGAAAGCACCAACGCCGACGTGGGCCGCGGCGGACGCAAGCTGGCCTACGCCGTGGACGAGGCGGCGGCGATCCCCAACGGCGAGCAGGTCGAGGCGTCGCTTTCGCAGACCACCGGCTGCCAGATATGGGTCAGCACGCCCAAGGGCCCGCTCACGCAGTTTCACCAGCGAATCAAGGAGGGTCGCGGCGTCCACGTCATCCTGCCTTGGTATCGCCACCCGGAGAAGGCGCAGGGTGCCCGTCAGGTCATCGACGAGACGGGGCGCGTGGCGTGGACCAGCCCGTGGTACACCAAGCAGGCCGAACGCATGTCCGCCAAGGCGCTCGCTCAGGAGGTGGACCTGTCGCACGGCCAATCCGGCGACGTGTTCTTCGACTACAACGAGCTGGAGCGGCACCGGCAGGACCACTGCAAGCCGCCCCGCTTCCGCGGGGACCTCATCTGCGTCGCCGGCACCAGCGACGACGACGAGATCGCCTGCGCGCAGCAGCTCGACGGCGACGCGTGGCACCTGCTGGCAAACCACGGCCGAGCGCCGTGGCGGTTCTGGATCGCGATGGAGGACGGGCGGCCGCCGCAGCACACGTTTTACGTCGCCGGCATCGACATCGGCACCGGCTCGGGCGGCAGCAACTCGGTGATGAGCGTCCTCGACTGCGGCACGGGGCGGATCGTGGCGAAGTTTTGGGACGCGCAGCTCTCGCCCGAGGAGTTCGCCATGGCTGCGATGCGGGCCGGCGTGTGGTTCGGCGGGCTCACGGGGTGCTGCTTCCTGTGCTGGGAGAACAACGGCCCCGGCGGCATCTTCGGCCGCAAGGTGATGCGGGCCCGCTACCCGGCGGTGTATTTCCACCGACGCGAGGGGACCGCCAACGCCGACCGCACGAGCCGGTACGGCTGGCACTCGACGCGACAGCAGAAAGAGGTGCTGCTGGGCGTGTACCGCGACGCGCTGGCGACCAACAGTGTCGTCAATCCGTGCCACGAATCGCTCGACGAGGCCGCGGACTACATCTACGAGGACCAGACCGGCCGGCTGATCCCCTCGCGGCTGCGCGAGGAGGCCGGCGGCGGGCGCGAGCTGCACGGCGACCACGTGATCGCCGACGCGCTGGCGGTGCTGGCAATGGAGGAGCAGGGCAAGCAGCGGCTCGCCGAGCGGCGGGCCCCGCGCAACAGCTTCCGCTACCGGCAGCGGCAGGCAAAATTACAGTCATCGTCGAAGGACGCTTGGAGGTAGAATCCAGTCGTGGCCAAGCAGACCCCCGATTACCAGCCGAAGAAGATCGCGCGCTCGGTCGCCGTGGGGTTCGAGCGCATGGCGAAGTTCCGCAAGGCCCGCATGGAGATGCTGGGGATGTACGTGGGCCGGATGTACGGCGAGTCCCCTCGCGTCGAGGACCGCAAGGCGACGCCGCTGAACCTGATCTATCAGGCGGTGACGACCATCGTGCCCAACTTGGTCTACAACGACCCGAAGGCCAGCGTCAGCTCAACATTCCTCGCGTACCGGGACTACGCCGAGGTGCTGGGCCTCGCCACCAACCACCTCGTCAACGAAATCCGCCTCCGAGAGACGCTTCGGATGGCCATCACCGACGCGTTGTTCATGTGCGGCTGGATCAAGACCGGGCTGGCGGTGCGCGGCGAGACGTTGGACATCGGCGGCGTCCTCCACGACCTCGGCCAGCCGTTCGCGGACCGCGTTGACCCCGACGACATGGTGGTCGATCCTTGGGCGCGGCGTCTTGAGGAGGCGATCTACGTGGGCAACCGCTACCGGATTCCGCGTGAGGTCGTCAGGGCGTCCGGCATCGCCACCGACGAGCAGCTTCGCGGGATGGAGTCGCACGTCGGGCGGGCGTCGGAGCCCGACGCCACGATGCTCAGCCAGATCGGCAAGTCGCGCGACGCCATGAAGGCCGGCGAGCCCGTTGAGTTCGTCGATCTCGTGGACCTGTGGCTGCCGGAGGAGAACGTCGTGGCGACCATCCCGTGGACGCGGGACGGGTCGCTGCCCGGCGGCGACTACCTGCGGACGATCGAGTACGACGGCCCCGAGCGGGGACCCTACCACCAGCTCGGCTTCGCGTGGGTGCCCGACAACGTGATGCCGGCCGCGCCCTGCACGATGTGGGTGGACCTGCACGAGATGGCCAACCGCGTCGCCCGCAAGGCGGCCCGGCAGGCGGAGCGGCAAAAGACCGTGCTGGCATACGAGGGGGTCGCCGCCGAGGACGTGGAAGACATCGTGGAGGCCAGCGACGGCGAGACGGTCCGCGTGGACAACATCGAGGCGATCCGCGAGGTCAACTTCGGCGGCGTGGTGGACGCCAACTACCAGTACCTCGAATGGGCCCGCGGCAGCTTCTCCGAGATGGCGATGAACATCGACCTGCTCTCGGGTGCCGGCACGGGCGAGCCGACCGCGACGCAGGCCGAGCTGTTGCAGGCCAACTCGTCGGTTCGGCTGGCCGACATGCAATCGCTGGTCTACCACTTCACCGCGGACGTGGCCCGCGACCTCGCGTTCTTCCTCCACACCGACCCGCTGATCGAGCTGCCGCTGGTGCGCCGGCGGGAGGGGGCGGACGAGCAGGTGGTCTACTCGCCGGAGATGCGCGAGGGGGACTGGCTGGACTACCAGATCAAGATCGTGCCGTACTCGATGGCGCGGAGCGACCCCAACCTCAAGACGCGGCGGCTGCTGGAGTTCATGGGCAACGCGATCCCGGCGATCGCGCAGGCGTTCCAGATGCTGGGCCCCGTGTTCAAGATCGAGCAGGCGATCGACATCGTGGGACGCCAGATGGGCATCGAAAACCTCGACGAGATCATCGACTCTCAGGCGCTGCGGCAGCGCATCGGCAGGATGCAGGAGCTGGTCGATGCGGGCGTGCCCATGGACCCGAAGGTGATCCGCAACATCATGTCCCCCGAGGCGGACGCGGTGGCCGCCGACGCCGGCGTCAGGCCGCAGCAGCCGAACCCGATGGCCGCGATCCCGTCGGGCCAGACTGGCGGGACCGAGCGCAACCGTCGCCGTCAGGAGACGGCCGGCGAGTTGCAGGCGGCGTACCTGCAATGACCAAGGGGTGAACCGATGCCAACCTACGTGTTCAAGTGCGGCGTGTGCCACGCCACTTCCGACGTGATGCGCCCGGTCGATCGACGCAACGACCCCCTCGACTGCCCCGACTGCGGCGTCAAGATGGCCCGCGACCTTGTGGCGGAGCAGTGCGCGACGCGAGGCGATTACACCGACGAAATCCTCAGCGACGCCGCCGGGGTGATGCCGTCTCAGGTCGCCGAGCACCGCCGGCTGTTCCCCGACGTGCCCATCACCAACGACGGCCGGATCGTGTTCACGAGCCACAACCAGCGGCGACGCGTGCTCAAGCGGCTCGGGATGGTTGACCGCGACGGCTTCCTGTGATAGAAAGTGAGTACCCCTGTGCTGGGGCCACACGCGCCCCGCAGGTTTCGATCTGCGGGGTTTTTCGTGCGCCAGCGGGCCGAGTCTTGACACGGCGGCGTCCGAAGGCGATGCTGGCGTCATGCCTGACGACTCCGCACCGGACTCGCGCACGCCCGGCTCTACCGCCAACGGCGAGGCGACGGTCGCCCTCAAAGACGAGGGCGCGGTCCAGTCGGCGTTCGATCGGGTGTTCGGCGACGCCGGCGACGACGCCGGTGCCAGCACGAGCGCCCCGACCGGCCGCCGGCAGCGGATCAAGCACGAGCAGGAGGAAGCGGAATCGCTTGCCTCGCTCGACGCGGCCAACGACGAGCTTGATCTCGGCGGCCGCGGCCTCAAGCCGACCCCCGACGAAGGCGATGAGCCCGACGACGGTGGCGACGAAGGCGGCGCGGAGTTGCAGGAGGCCGACGGGCGACCGGACGGCGAGGATGGCGACACGCCTACCCTCGACCCTCTCCTGCGTCACGCGGCGCGGCGTGGAGGTTTCTCGGACGACGAAGTCAACCAGCTCGTGGCGGAAAGCCCGGAGCTGGCTGAGCGCACGTTCCAGAAGCTCCACACTCACTACTCCGAGCTGTCCGCCCGATACGCCCAGCTAGGCCAGCAGGCCCAGCAGCAGGAAGGCGGCCAGCCCGACCCCCGCGATACCCGGCAGCGTGCCGGGGAGCAGGGACCCGCTTCGCGTCGCCAGCAGCGGCGCGATGCCGACGTGGTTGATGACCTGTTCGGCGACAAGGCCGACACCCTCGCGGACAAGTACGGCGGGGACTTCATCGACGACGTGCTGCGACCGCTCGCCGAGCGCGTCATGGGCTCCATCCAGCCCTTGCGCGAGGACTACGAGCGGCGTCGCAACGAGGAAGTGGCTCAGATGGTCGGCCGGTACTTCTCCGGCCTCGACAAGAGCTTCCACACCCTCTACGGCAACGAGCGGGCGAGCAGTGAGCAGACGACCGCCCGGAAGGAAGTGGCGCGCATCGCCGACCAGATCATGGCGGGCGCGGCGCTTCAGGGCGTGTCGATGTCGGAACGCGAGGCCCTCGACCGCGCCGTTGCGGTCCACGCGAAGGACCACCTCGCACAGATCGAACGACAACGCCTCGCGTCAGCGGTGAAGCGTCGTTCATCCCGACTTACCGCCCGCCCGTCGAGCCGCAGAGCCCCCGCGAGCGACAACCCGCTCAAGGCGGCCGAGGAGGCAGTCGCGGCCAAGATGGCGGAGATCGGGATCAACGGCTGAGCCGGTGACGCTCATTCAGGAGCGACACCATGCCTACCGGCATCCCCAACAGCGACCTCCTCGACCTCACGCGGACGACGCTGGAAAACCTCCCGGACATGGAGTTCGAGGTCCCCCTCGACTTCCAGCAGTATCCCGTCTGCAACATGTGGTTCCCCGAGCACAAGCGCGAGGTGGACTCGGGCACGAGCATCGAGCGGAACATCCTGCTCGACGACAGCGGCAACGCGCGGTTCGTCCGGCTCTACCAAAAGACGCCGATCAACGTGACCGACGTGCAGAAGAAGATCACCGCGCCGTGGGTGCAGCTCCAGACCCACTACAGCATCGAGCGCCGCGAGGCGCTGCGGAACCGCACGCCGGCCCGCTACATCAACCTCATCCAGTCCCGCCGCACCGACTCCATGCTCTCGCTGGCCGACCTGCTGGAGCAGAAGGGCTTTGCGACGCCCACCAGCGAGTCCGACGACCTCAACCCGCGCGGCCTGCCCTACTGGCTGGGCTTTCGCGACGACGGCAGCTCCGGCGAGGGGTTCGACTCCGACACGGTGCGGTTCTCGGGCGGCACGACCAGCAACACGAAGGCCGGGCTCGACGCGTCGGCGGCGGCGAACGCCAAGTGGCGCAACTACTCGGCGACCTACACGGCGATCAACGCCGACTTCGTGAAGAAGATGCGCAAGGCGTTCCACGCGACGAGCTTCCGCTCGCCGATGCTGGTCAGCGAGATCGAGAAGGGCACCAACCAGTTCCGCATCTACATGGCCCTCGACGAGCTGACCGAGTACGAGGACCTTGCCACCAAGCAGAACGACAACCTCGGATCGGACCTCGACCCCTTCCACGGCATGACGACCTTCCGCCGCGTGCCGATCCAATACACCCCCCAGCTCGACGACTTCACGGTCGTAGACGGCGGGACCAACGACTTCGCGCTCGATCCCATCTTCGCGGTCAACCACGCCAAGTTCTTCCCGTTCGTGCTCGAAGGCGACTGGATGCGCGAAAGCGAGCCGATGATCGACGTGGAGCAGCACAACGTCCAGACGGTGTTCGTGGACTGCTCCTTCCAGTTCTTCTGCACGAACGTCCGCGAGGCGGGCTTCACCATGCACAAGGTCATCCCGGCCTCCTGACCGGGCGGGCACCGGGACCTCACCGGCCGGAACGCCGGCCAACGACCACTAGCGAAAGGCATGAGCCATGAGTTCGATCGACTACATCGGCGACGACAGCGCCCGCACGTCCGCGAACGTCAAGACGAAGCGGGTCTACTACATCGGCACCACCGCGCTCGTCCGCGGGGCGGTCCTGATCTACGACACCGGCACCACGCTGGCGTCCTTCATCAAGGGCCCCGGCTTTGACGTGAACATCTCGGCCGGCACGGTCCAGCACACCTTCGCCGGCATCCTCGCCGACGACAGCGTGGGCTCGACCGGCGGCTGGATCAACATCCTCGTGCCGCAGCCCGGAGACGTGGTGTGGTGCGCCGTGGCGGCCGGCACCGACGCCGGCGACGGCGTGACCATCGCCGCCTCGCAGGCGTTCGCCGACGGCGGCGCGTTCGCCGACGAGGACATGGGCGTCGTCCTGCTCGACGAGGACGCCGCCGACAACCCCTACGGCGCGGACAACCTCGCGCCGGTCCTGTTCACGCTGGGCTACGCGGCCTGACCGATCTTTCTCCTCCTCCTGCCCCGCCCGTCCCCTTGCGGCGGGCGGGGCACCTTGGGGGTTTCCATGGCCGAGCCGACGCTCGCGCTCAGCTTCGAGGACTTGCAGATTCGGGTCGCCGAATACCTCGGCGTCGCGGACTACAGCGGTGGCGCGGCCGCCAAGCCGACCGACGCGCACGACCTCGATCGGGTGCAGCGGATCGTCAACGACGGCTGGCGCAACTTCGTGTCGTCGAACCCGAAGTGGGAGTGGCTGACGCCGACGTTCCAGCTCCAGTTCGACCCGGACGGCAACACCAGCCGCACCGTGGACGACTCGACCTTCACCGCCCCTTACCAAGACGACACCGTGCCGCGGGCGGCCCGATACTTCATGCCCGACGGCTTCTACGGGGTGATGCTGAGTTACTTCACCTACGCCAACGACGGCCCGCTGGTGAAGATCGACATGGTGCACGAGGCGGTCATCCGCGACAACCACGCGGGCGCTGAGGCGGCCGGCGACCCGTTCCTGTCCGCGATCCGGCCGCTGCCGGCATCCGTCGGTGCCTTCTCGCCGAAGTGGGAGGCGATCTTCTACCCGACGCCCGAAAGCGACGAGATCGTGACCGCACGCTGCCGCGTCTGGCCGAACCAGATGGTCGCCGACTCCGATCGCCACGCGGCCGGGTTCCAGTTCGACAACGTGGTGCTCGCCGCGTGCCTAGCCGAAGCCGAGCGACAGCACGAAGATCAGGTTGGCAAGATGACGCAGATGTACGCTCAGGAGCTGCAACGCGCCATCCTGCTCGATCGCCAGTCCAAACCCCGATTCATGGGCTACAACGGCGATTACTCCGACCGCTCCCTGCGTCCGCGCAAGCCCTATACCGGCGTGGACAGCTACGCCTCCGCGTCCGGCAACACCTACAACTTCTAGGACCACGCCATGGCTACCAACAAGATCATCCATCAGATGAACGAGAGCGTGCCCGACGACGCCTTCGACAGCATCGTGCGGCGCGAGCCCGTGCCGCTGACCTCGCTGATCCTTACCGGCACCGGCGTCGCGGTCGCGGCCAACGCGACGACCGACGTGGGCGAGATCGTGCTGAACGCCGACGACGAGAGCTTCGCGGTGAACTGGCCTGTGCCGCTCGACTACAACGAGTCCCGCGACCATTGCAAGATTCTCGTGCTGGCACGCCTCACCACCGGCGACGCGTCGGGGGGCAGCAACATCGCCGCACTGGACATCGACGAGGCCGCGTTCATCGAGGCGGCCGCGACCGCGAGCGCCGTGACCTCCATCAGCGACGGCTCCTCCGCGGTCGATTCGCAGGAGATCGACGACGTGGCCGTGGGGTTGTACGAGTGGGACCTCTCCGGCAACGGGATGCAGGGCATGGGCGTGCTGACGGCCGAGATCGACTGCCAAGTCACGGGCACGGCGGCCGTCACGGTCTATGGCGTCTGGATCGAGTACCTGTCCACGGTCGTCCCCTACAACTTCGCCGACCGCGCCGCCACCTGACGAGGAGGCCGCGATGCCGGTGCCGACCGCCCCGATCCCTGTGCCGTTCCCGGTGCAGGGCATCAACGAGAACAGCGCTTACGGCGTGCAGCCCCCGACGACTGCGCCCGACGCGCTGAACGTCCGCGCCTACGACTCGCTGGAGCGCCGCAACCGCGGCGGGCAGCGCACCGGCATGTCGCGGTGGTCGGCGCTGAGGCCGAGCGGCGGCTCGTCGCCGATTCAGCTCATCGACGGCATCCCCGAGGCGATCGACCCCAACCAGAACGCTACGGTGTTCGCGGCCACGGTGCCGCCGCTGACGGCCCCGACCGTGACGTGGCCGTTCTTCCACCCCGACGGCGACGTGATCTTTCTCGCGGCGATCTCCGGCACGGGGGCCGGGACGGTGTACGCCTACAACTGGACCGAGGCGGGCGGCATCGGCTCGCTCATCGACTCGCTCGACGTGGTGACGGCGTTGAGCTGGTCGGCGCTCGCCAAGGCGGGCCAGTGCTCGCCGCTTGGCGGCGCAATCGTGCTCCGCGAGGGAGCGAGTGGGCAGAACGTCGGGTTCGTGCCGTTCAACAAGGTAAGCGGGTTCGGCACCCCGCAGGAGCAGGGCACGGCGTTTAGCGCGACAGGCGGCAACGATCAGGTCGCCATCTCGCCGAGCGGCGCGTATGTCGCCATCGGGGGGAGCGACGCGGTACTCGGTCCGGTCACGGAAATCAGGGCGTGGACCGATGGGGCGGGGCTCGGCAGCGTCATCGACACGCTCGACAACCCCGGCTCAGCCGGCACATTAGGCATCGCGTGGCATCCCGACAGCGATCACTTCTACATCGGCAACGACAACGTATCGAATGGCGGCGCGTATCCTTTCGACGGATCGACGATCGGCAGCCGCATCGCCCCGCCGTTCGGCATCGCTGGCCCGGCTTGGAACAGCACCGGCTCGATCGTGCTGGGCGTGGACCTCAATGACGTGCTGCGGGCGTTCAGTTTCGTGAAGTCCCCCGCGACCCTCACGGCGCTGGACGACGACAACCAGCTCACGTCGGCTTCGCTCACGGGATGGGGCGCAGCTTGGCACCCGGACGAGGACTACGTGGTCGGCAACCGGCCCCGCGGCACGGGCGCGCCGGGCGTGCTGGCTTGGACCGGCACGGCGTTCGGGGCCGAGGCCGACGGGGCTGCCAGCACGATCGCGGACTACAGCTCGACGGCGATCAACGTGCAGTTTTCGCCCGGCGGCGAGTGGTTGGTCTACGCGACCGACGACTCGACCTTCGGCGGACTGGGCCTCAACCGATTCGCCAAGGCGCAGAGCGTGGTCACGGGGCGACGCACACGCGTCGTCGTGGTGGCGGGGGGCAGCATCTACGATTCCATCAACGACGGCGACTCGTGGAACTCGCCGAGCAGCGGCGCGTCCGCGCTGGAAGCAACGGGTCGCGTGGACGGCACACCCGCGTTCGGCGACTACTTCTTCGTCGATGGGGCGGACGACTACCGCTACCTCGACGTGTCAGCGAACACGGTGAGCGATTGGGACTCGGCCGTGACGGCGGGCAGTTTGCCCACCGGCAGCGGCAACAAGGGCGCGTCGATCGCCGCGCTGTACCGAGGGCGCGTCGTGCTCTCGGGCCTCGAAACCGACCCGCAAAACTGGTTCATGTCGGCGAGCGGCGACCCCTTCGACTTCGACTACTCGCCGGCGACAACCAGCGCGACGCAGGCGGTGGCGGGCAACGTGTCGGACGTGGGCTTGATCGGCGACGTGGTGACGGCGCTGATCCCGTTTTCCGACGACCTGCTGTTCATCGGCGGCGACCAAACGTTGTGGCTCATGCGCGGCGACCCCGCGGCGGGCGGCGAGGTGGACGCCGTGAGCCGTGGCATCGGCGTCGTCGGGCCGGACGCGTGGACGATCGACGACACGGGCACCCTCTACTTCTTCGGCAACAACGGCCTGTATCGCCTCTCCGCCGGCGGCGGCTTCCCCGAGCTGGTCAGCCAAGGCCGGCTCGACCGCACGTTCTCGGACATCGACACCGCGGCCAACGCGGTCCGGCTGGTCTACGACCGCGAGTGGCAGGCGGTGCATATCTTCATCGCCCCGCTCTCGCAGCCGTCCACCGCGACCTTCCACTACATCTACGATCGTCGAAACGACGCCTTTTGGAAGGATCAGTACCCCGCCGCGTTCGGCCCGCGGTCAATCTACCTGTTCGACGGCCCGGTCCCCGACGACCGCGCGGTGCTGATCGGCGGGTACGACGGCTACATCCGCCAGTTTGACCCTGACGTTCTCGACGACGACGGCACGGCGATCACGAGCTACGTGGTGCTGGCACCACTGGTCGGACGCCCGGAAAGCCGCATCAAGATGACGCGGCTGACCGCAATCTTCGACCGCAACGGCGACGACGTGCTGGTCGAGTGTTACAAGGGCGACACGCCCGAGCAGGCGGTCAACGACGCCATTGCCGGCGCGTCGCCCTACTACAGCGTGGAGGTCGAGGCCGGGCGATCCAAGCCACTGCTCCAGCACGCCAGCGCGCCGTGCCTCTGCCTGCGTCTCGAAAACAGCGACGACGACGAGACGTGGGCGACCGAGCAGTTGAGCGCGGTGATCCACGCCCCGGCCGGTCTTGCAACGGAGAACGCCGGATGAGCGGCCTCAAGGGATTTGTGAGGACGCCGGGATCGCCCGTCAGGGAGCGACGCAACGCGTCCGCCCTCGCGGGCGAGCCGGAGTTCGTGGGCAGCGGCGAGGTGATCCAGCTCACGTCCGAGGGCGTGCTCACGATCACGCTCAAGGCGGACGGCGGGCTCGAAAACGCCACGGGCGAGCTGTCGATCAAGCTCGACGGCGGCAAGCTCACCCTGTCCGCGTCGGGGCTGACGGTGGACGAGTCGGCGGTCGATCACGACGCGCTGCTCAACTTCGCGGCCGACGAGCACGTCGGTCATTCGGGGGTGTCGATCAACCCGCAGGCACCCCTCGGCGGCGGCGGCGACATCACGGCGAGCCGCAACATCACCATCTCCATCGGTGCCGGCTTAGAGAACAACGCCGGCACGTTGCAGGTGGAGAACGCCGACGGTGCCAGCAAGGGGGACATCTTCGTCTATGACGGATCAAACTACCAGCGGCTGCCCGTCGGCACCAATGGCCAGCGCCTGACGGCGAACTCGGCGACCGCGACCGGACTGGAATGGCAGACGCCGTGATACACTGGAGCACGCCATGGCCGTCAAGATCGAGGAAATCATCCAGCAGTTGGAGCAGGCCCGCCAGCAGGCCAACGCCGCGAACCTTGCGCGGTACGAGGCGGGGCTGTCGGAACTCCAGCAGGGCCGGGACGCGCTTCGCCGCTACTACGCGACCGCCGGCGACCAGATCGCCGACATCACCATGAGCGCCCGCGAGGACGTGGACCGATCGGCTGCCCGCAACTTTGCCACCGGCGAGCAGGACCTCATCTCGCGTGGGCTTGCGAATACCACCATCCGAGAATCGCTGCGGCGCGGCGTCGAGGACGACCGCCAGCGGCAGCTCCGGTCGCTGGACGAGGATCGCCGCGTGGCGCTCGCCGGCATGAGCGAGCGGCAGGCGTTGCAGGAGGCCAATCTGTCGGGCAACATCGCTCAGTTCATCGCCGCCCGCGACGACGTGGGCCCCGACCCCGGCCTCTACGCGTCGCTGGTCAGGGATGCCCAGCAAACGACCGAGCCGATCCGGGCGACGCGCTTCAACTACCCCGGCGGCGGCTCGCTGGCGGCGCGGTCCCGCATGACCGGCGGGGGCGGCGGTGGCGGCGGAGGGGGTGGCAGCGGCTTGGGCTTCTACGCCTCGGGCGGCGGCGGCGCGTCGAAGCCCACCGCCCAATACTTCGGCCCTCGCAACGCCTCTGGCCCCTCGCCCGCGCCACGCCCGGACATGGTGAACCTGACGGAGAACAACCTGCCGTCCGGCACCGGCAAGCTCAAGAGCGGCGGCGTGATGTACGCGCTGCAACGCAAGTATTCGGGCATCTGACATGGCCATCCGTCTGTCCTACAGCCCGATCACGCCGGCCCTTGAGCTTGCCGAGCAGGCGGGCCGCGGAGACGACTTCCGCTTCCGTTTCGCGGCCGAGCGGCAGTTGCAGGACCAGCTCGCCCGCGACTACGCCCAGCGGATGCAGACCGCCCTTGCCTACGACCAGCTCGCCCAACGCGAGCGCGAGGGGCAGGCCGCCCGCCAACAGCGGGGCTTGGAGTTTGATGTCGAGCGACAGTTCGCCGAGCGCCAGTTCGAGCAGCGGATGGCCGCCGACCGCGAGGATGCCAAGCGGCAGGCGTATGAGTTCGATCGGATGCTGCCGGTCCAGCAGATGCGCGTCGAAACCGAACGGCAGCGGGTGCAGCAGCAGGCCCAGCCGAGGCCGGTCGATCCGTTAGAGCACCCCGCCTTCGAGGCCAGCCGCGCGATGTACCGATCCAAGAAAGACCAGCTCGACGCCGTGGAGCGGCAGATCGACGCGATCACGCAGCGAGGCGTCATGGGCACCGAGGCCGTTGAGGGGCAGGAGCAGCGGTGGGCCGAGCTGCGGGCGCAGCGGCAGAGGATTGCCGGCGAGATGGGGGCGATCGCGGCGCAGCAGGAGCAGTACCTCCAAGGCACACTGCCGGAGTTCGAGGCCGCGCAGCAGGTGGCCGGGGCCGCGGAACAGACCCGCGAGGCGGTTTCACAGGCGGACCGAGTGGTCCGCGAGGTGGAGGCCGACCTGCCTCCCGACGCCAGCACAGACCAGATCATTGACGCGGTGATGATGCGCACGCCGCAGCCGCAAACCATGGAGGACGCCCAGCGCATCGCCGACATCGTGAACGCCGTCGAGGCCCGCCTGCGAGGACGCTGATGCCCATTACGGCCGAGGACATTGCCAGCCGATTCGGGCTCGCGGCGACCGCGGAAAGCATCATGCGCCGCACTCGGGGCGAGCAGGTCGAGGCCCCCGAGGGCATGGAGTTCCGCTACGGGCCCGAGGGCCGCGTCGCCCTCCAGCAGCGGGGGCGAGCGCCGCGGTTCGACCTGCCGTTCGACCGCGGATTCGAGCCGAGCTTTGAGCGGCCCGAGGACTTGGATGTCTCGCAGTACGACCTGCCCGGCGCGCCGCGTCTGGAGCCGCCCGCCGACACGCCGCGGCAGCAACGGATCGACGCAGCCCGGCCGACCCAGCAGATGCGTCGTCAGGCCGTGCAGCGTGCGCCGCAAACCTTCGAGCGGCTGGACTCGCCCGAGGTGCAGGACCAGCTCCGCGAGCAGCAGCGGCTGCTCAACGAGATTCAGGCGAGCCGGGTGGACACCTCCCCCGAAGCGGTCGCACGCCGCATGGGGCAGGCGAGGCCCGACGTGCCGATCCTGCGTGGTGCGGCGGCTGGCTTGCAGCGCAACATCGTGGGCACCACCGGCCTTGTGCAGCGGGTGCTCGGCGATCAGCAGGCGGCCGACCGAACGTGGCGCACGGCGAGCACGATTGGCGAGGGCGACGCGTGGGCCGACCAGATGGTCGCCGGCTCGGTGGATTCAGTCCTCACCATGATGCAGGGCGCATTGGGTGGGCCGGCGGGCGTCATCGGCCGCTTTGTGGTCGGTGCCGCCAACGACGCGGCCGGCGAAGGCCGGGAGGCGGGGCTGCAAGGGCCGCGGCTCGTGCGTCACGTGCTCGGCCAAGCCGCGGTCGAGGGCGTCATCACGACGGCGTTTCAGCTTGCCGGGCTCGGCGGCCTTGAGTCGCTGGCCCGCAAGCAGGCGGCCCGTGCGGGCATCGCCGCGGCGGCGAAGTCTCTCGGCTTGTCCACGCTGGCCGAGCTGCCGGAGGAGCTGCTGATCGAAGCCACGTCGGCTGTCGCGTCCGAGCTTGAGACGATTCAGGATGTCACGCCGGAGCGTTTGCGTGACGTGTTCGCGCAAACCATTCTGACTGTTGGACTTGCGGGGTCGCCGCGATTCGCAGCTCAGGCGTCGCGGGGTGTGTCGCGTCGCGGTGCTGGCACGACAGCCCGTGCTGGCACGCAGGCCGCTGACATGGGGCCGTCAGCAAGCCAGCAACCTGTCAACATCGAAGCGGCCGCCGACCCCGAGGCCGCGGCCGCGGAAGCCGAGCAGGCGGCGCAGTCAGCCGTGGAGGCGGCGCAGGCCCAGCCCGAGCTTCTGAGGGCGGCGTTCGGCGACAACGCCGAGCAGGCGCTGCGCGATCTGGCGGACAACATCCGGCAAGGAATGAGCCCTGCCGACGCGCTGGCCGCGGTCAGGCAGCAGGCGATGGCCGACGCGGCGGAAGCCGCGCCGCGGGGGGCGACGGAGCAGCAGCAGCCGCCGGGCGTGTTCGAGGCCGGCCAGCCCGTCACGTTCCAGATTCACACCTCGTCGCTCCCGAAGTCCGGCGTGTATGTCGGCGAGGGGCCCGGCGGCACCGCGCTCGTGCGGGACGCCGCCGACGATCGGCTGTACGAGATCGGCCCCAGCGGCACGGTGGCGGCGGCCGGCCCGGTTGCCGCGGAGCCGGCTGGTGCCGCTGAGGCCGTCGCTGAGCCGCCGCAGCAGCCGGAGGCCCCCGAGCCGCCTGCCCAGCCCCAAGCCCAGCAGGCGGCCGCTGAGCCGCCCCGGCGGCCCGACGCCGCACCAGCGAGGCCCGCCGACCCCGAGCGGGAGGCGGTGGAGCGTTTCGCGCGGCTTGACGAGCAGGTGCGGTCGGCACACCCCAGCTTCCGCGACGCGACCGCGGTGCCCATCTCGGAGCTGTCGGCCGACGAACAGGCCGTCATCCGGTTCTTCTCCGACCGGGGCACCGTGGCACAGTTCTATCGCGGTGTCGATGCGATGCGGGCGGTGGCGATGGATGCCGGCGTCGCACTCCGGCAGGGGATGGGCATCGACGATCTCATGGAGGCGGCGTTTCACGAGGCGGCTCACGCTTACGGCATCGACCAGCTCGCGGATGTGTTCACGCCCAAGCAGATCGAGCGAGCCCGCGATCAGTACCGGAAGATGGCGGAGGCCGCCGGCATCGAGGTCAGCGAGCAGGGCCTGAACCGCGAGGCGGTCGCGTTGCTTGTCGGGCAGATGGCTCGCAACAAGACGCTGCGGCAGCGCATCTTGAAGCGGCAGCCGGGCTTCGCCCAGCGAGTGCTCGACAACCTACGCCGGCTGGCCGAGCTGTTCACCGGCCGCAGCGAGGCGATGGAGCGCATCATTGCCGAGTTCGAGGTCGGGCTCGGCGCGACGCAGGAGACGCGTGAGCAGCAGGCCGAGCCAACCGAGGCGGACCAGCAGGCCGAGGCGTCTGCGGAGGCCGCCGCGGACGAGCGCGACGCCGGCGTCGCCGCCGAAGCCGCGAGGGAGGCCGCGGCCATGGCCGAGGGGGCCGTGACCCCGGCCGAGACGCAGGCCGCGGTGGGGGAAACCGATGCCGCACGCGCCGACCGCGAGGCCAGAGCGAGGGCAAGGAGCGCCGGTGAGCAGCGCGTCATCGCGGCCGGGCAGGTCGCCGCCGAGGAACGTGCGGGCAGGACGCCCGAGGAGCAGCAGCGGTTCGAGCGCGAGGAGCAGGCCGCAGCCCGGTCGCTCGGCAAGCTCAAGGGGGCGGCGTTCGACACCTCGCCGGAAGTGACCGACCTGCTGGTGCGGTCGCTGTCCTACGTGGACACGGGGCGGCCGCTGGATTACACGGCTGAGCAAAAGACGATGCTGCGCGAGGTGCGCGGCCAGTCCGGCGATCGCGCGCGAGAGCTGGTGTATCAGCGGGCGCTGGAGGGCGACGGGGACGCGATCGGCATGATCGTCGCCGCCAACGCCCACAACGCCGTGCGGGCCGCCCGGAGGATGCAGGGTCCGGGCAGCGTGGCGGAGTTTGAGTCGCTGGTGTACGCGGGGATCAACGGCGCGCTGCGATTCCTCCAAAGCCGCCGCACGACGATGGAGGGCAAGAAGCCGGTCTGGCTTCGGCTCAGGAACAACATCGAGTCGGCCGTGCAGCAGGCGGCGACGCCGGCGCAGAAGAATCCCGAAACGCAAAAGGTGGAGCGGGTGCTGCGGCAAGGCGCGGCGAGTCTCGATGCCGCGGCAGAGGAGGCGGGGCCCGACGGGCGCTCCGCCGCAGAGGTTATCGCCGCGACGCCGGACGACACCGAGACGCTGGCCGCGCGCGACGCCATCACCGGGTACGTGGCTGAGCTGATGCAGCAGGAGCTGCCGGCGGACGAGATTCGCCGCCGCGTCATCGAGCACGCAGCGAGCTACGGATTCGAGGTGGGCGACTTGCAGGCCATGTTCCTGCCCAGCGAGATCAAGCACCGAGCACGCCGACGCGCGGCGATGTTCCTGCCAAGTCTGCAAGGCACCGAGACGCCCGAGTTCCGCCGGTGGTTCCGCGCGTCGAGGGTGGTGGACGAGCAGGGCCGGCCGCTGGCGGTGCATCACGCCGTCCACACCATGACCACGTACCGCGAGCGAAGGGAGCAGCGCGACCCGTTCACGGCGTTCTACCCCATGTCGCACTTCGGCAGCGTGTGGGCCGCGACCGAGCGGGCCATTGGCGGGTCGCGCGTCGGCAGCCGGATGAAGCTCACGTTCGGCTTGCCCGACCCAAGCGTGGTGACGGACGAGGACATCGACGCGCAATACGTGGAGGATGCGCGCCGGCGGTGGCACCCGATGGACCTGCGGGGGGTCAGGGTATATCCGGTCTACCTGTCGCTCCAGAACCCCGCCTACGTCAGCGATACCGAGGCGAACAACCCCGACGAGCTGTTCAAGCGATTGGCGGCGCTCGACAACGACCCGGTGAAGAAGAATCGGCAGGAGCGGCACCGGATCGCCAACGAGGAGGTGCTCGGCTACGGCGAGGGCCGCCGGCAGATGTCCGGCCTGCTTGAGCTGTACGGCTACGACGGCATGATCTACACCAACAATGTCGAGGACCCCGGCTCGATGTCCGCCGTCGCCGTCTACCCCGAACAGATCAAGAGCGTGTTCAACGTGGGCACGTGGGGTCAGGCGGCCGAGCAGCCCCAATCGCCCGAGACGGCCTACTCGTTCTCCATCGGCGAACTTACCGAGCGCGACCCGCAGGACATCCGATTCCTGCCCGCCGTACCCGTCGAGCGCATCACCAACCCCGACCGGCGCACGGTGCGGGGGATGCTCAAGGATGTTCGGCGTCGCATGGAGGAGGAGATCGCCCGCAACCGCAACGCGATCAGCGACCCCGACGTGAGCATGTTGCTGCGGGCCGTGATTATGCCCAACGGCGACGTGGAGGCGTGGAACGCCGACTCGAACGTGCTGCACCTCGACGTGTCGCGGCGCGGCATCCCGCTCGAAATCTACGCTGACTTCGCTCAATTCTCGCAGAGCTACGACCGCATGGTCGGCGGCGACCAATTCTCCGAATCCGCACAGATCGCTCAGGAAAAGCTCGGCGACCTGTTCCCCGACCTCGACTTCGCGCAGATGGGCGACCCGGACGACAACGCTTACTTCCTGCCGTCGCGGCCGGAGCGGCTGACGCCGGAGGAGGCGCAGCGCCGCCTGCTGGCGGCGATCGCCGAGAGCCCGAAGGTGCAGGGCAGGCCCGAGCTTGCCAACCCCGGCGAAACCGAGCAGCAGCGCCGCCTGATGGACGCCATCGACGCGGCCATGGCGGAGCAGGGCCTGCCCGAGCGGCAGACCGTTGCCGTCTGGAAGTCCGGCGCGGCCCGCATCCTGCAAAACGCCGGCGAGCGTGCGGCCGTCGAGCAGATGTTGGACGCCGGCGCGGCGTTCGAGGTGCCCGAGCAAACCTACGCGGCAAAGGCGATCTGGCGAGAGCGCGCCGACGCCGCCCTTGCCGGCACCGACGAGGACGCGTGGCGGTCGGCCATCGCGGCGGCTTACGGCTACCGACGCAGCGGCACCGAGACGGCTCGCGTGCTGCGGTCGCGGCTGGACGAGGTGAAGTCGCCGGCGGAACGCATCGCCGAGTTCGTCGCCAGCACGCTGACCGATCCGCCGCAGCACCTGCTCGGCAAGCGGAGGCGCGGCGACGAGGGCGGCATCCCGCCGATCGAGACGGCCGCGATGAAGCGGTACATCGAGGCGGTCGAGGAGATGTTCGCGCGGTGGAAGCGGCAGGGCATCGACTGGCGGGCCATCGACGCGACGCTCGCATCGAACCCGTCGTCGGTCTACCGCATCGTCAAGGACACGATGGCCATCAAGTCCGCGTTCGGCCAGAGCCGGTTCGACCCGATCGCCGAGATTTACCGCAACTTCCTCATGTCCGCGCCGATCACGTTCATCCGCAACATGACAGGCGGGGGATACGCCGTCGCCGACACGCTTCTCTATCAGCCGCTCGCGGCCGCCATCGAGCGGGCGACCCGCGGCAGGAAGTCGTCGCGGTCGCTTAGCGCCCAGCTCGCCGGCGTCAAGGCCATCGCCGACCCGGCGGTGTTGGCACGCGGCATCCGCAACTTCGCCATGGCCGCCTACCACGAGGTGCCCGTGTTCGATCTCGACGTGGACAGCCACGGCGCTTGGCAGGAGGTCGAATGGAAGAAGCCGGTCGCCATCGGCGGGGAGCCGCTGCTGCGCCAGCGAGCCGACCGGCAGGCCAAGCTGCCGCAGTTCAACAGCCCCGACGCCGGCGCAACCATGCGCGAGCGAGCCAAGTTCCGCGCCCAGCAGGCAAAGTACGTCGCCGGCCGGACGATCCGACTGCCGCAGCTTTTCAACATGGCCATGGACCAGTTCGTCAAGACGGTCCATGCCCACGCCATGGTCACGTCCTTCGCGGTCCGAGCGGCCGAGCGGGCGGGGATGCGCGGCACAAACGCCGACCGCTGGGTGCGCGGGCAGGTCCGCGACCTGTCGAGCGAATCGTGGACGGCGGCCATCGCCACGCACGACACGAGCCGCATCGCGTTCCAAGCCCCGAGCGGCGGCCTGTCCGGCGTCGTCGAGCAGTCGCTCATCAAGGCCCGCCGCGCGGTGCCCGCCCTGCACCTGCTGTTCCCGTTCGTCAAGACGCCGACCCAGCTCATCACCGAATCCCTGTGGATGACGCCGGGCCTCGGCACCGCGGGCATCGTCGGCAAGGCGGTCGCGGCCAAGGCACGCAAGCGAGACGCGGCGTTCCGCGGCGGCAGCCGCGAGATGGCGCTTCGCGTCGCGCAGCAGATGGTCGGCTATGGCATGTTGGCGATGCTGTGGGATTACGTGGACGACGAGGAGGGCCCGCTCAAGGTGACGGGGGCCGCGAGCTACGCCCGCGAGGACCGGCAGGAGCGGCTGGGCCGCGAGGTGGTGGAGCCCTACTTCTCCATCAACATCGGCGGCAAGTGGTACAACTACCGCAACCTCGACCCCTACACCGTCACCATCGCCGGCACCGCCTCGATCGCCCGCGAGCTGAAGCGCGCCATGCGGGGCGAGCAGGGCTACGTCAGGCAGGGCGAGACGCGGCAGACCGCCGTGGGCCGGCTGATGCGGCAGATGACCTCGATGTACGGGGACATCCCGGCGCTCAAGGCGGTCGGGGACGCCCAGAAGCTGCTGTCCGACCACGAGTATTGGGGCCCCCGAATCGGCATGACGCTGGGTGCCGGGTGGATGCCCAACATCGTCCGCAACACCGCCCGCTCACAGGACGAGCTGCGGCGCGACTCACGCTGGTTGTCCGGCGAGCCGGCACCGGGCACCGGGCAGCGGCTGTGGCGGCAGATGTTCCCGGTCGGCGATCACCTCGGGCCGCCCCGCGTCACCGTGTTCGGCTCGCCGGTGCAGAAGGACGACCTTGATAAGCAGTCGGGGTTCGCCACCACGACGGCGATCCGCATGTTGTCCCCCGTTGCGCGGCAGTGGACCCCCGCCGACTTGGAGGGCCGCCTGCTCAAGATGGTCGTGGCGTGGAACGACAACCATTGGGCCGAGCCGCAGAACGTCCGGTGGTTTGTCGAGCCGAGGCCCACGTTCACCATGGACCGCGGTGGACTCAAGAACGAGCGCGTCGAGCCCAACGAGGAGGAGTGGCTGCTTTACCAGCGGCTGGCCGGCCGGATGGCGTTGCAGGAGGCCCGGCAGTGGCACCGGCGTCACGGCTGGAACTTTGACCAGCCCACGACGCGAGACATGGAGGCGCTGAACAAGATCATGGAGGGCACGCGGACACGCGCCCGCGACGCGATCAAGGCCGCGATCACGTTCCGTTTGGAGGACCAGCCGGCGCGTCGGGATCAGGTGATGACTCGCGTGCGCGACGCGATCCATGAGATGGATGGTTTGTCGGCCCCGGCGCGGCAGTCAACGTCGAGGTGAAGTAGATGTCGGCCATCTGCGTCAGCCGCGAGACGTTGCGCTCCATGGCGGCGACGGACGCCAGTTGGCGCTCATTCGAGCGGATGCGGTCCTCGTGGTCGGTGGCAACCGTGGCCAGCCGCTCCATCGTCGCCTGCATCCGTGCGCCGTCGCTGGCCTCCTTCTTGACCGACGACAGGAAGTGCTTGTGCATGGCAAACGCGAGCCCGGCGGTGCTGATGGCGGTGGCGGCGATCCCTAAGCTGATGGGCCACGCGTCGGCGAAGGCGAGGGCGAGCATGGCGAATCCTTTTGGCGAGCGGTGGTTCCGCGTGTATCCTATCAGCTCGTCCCCTGCTGACACCATCCATCACCGGAGCAATGTCATGGCCTCGTGGCGCACCACCCTACTCGGCATCGCAACCATCCTGTCCGGCGTGATCTGGATCATCGGCAGCATCGCCGGCGAGCAGCCCGCCGGCGCGACCGACTTCGCCACCGCCATCGCGGCCATCACCGCGGGCACCGGCCTCGTGACCGCACGCGACTCGAAGGACGTGACGCCGCCTCGGTAACGCCGATGCGGTCTGCGATTTCCACCCCAGCGCCGGAGCCGAGACGATGACCGGGATTCCCAACGCCACGCCCTCTGCGATTCTCGCCGCCGTCATCATCGCCGCCTCGATGGCGGCGGGCGGGTGCGCGACAACGCCGGAGGCCCGCTACTACCAAGCGCTGCGGGCGTTCAACGCGACCGTCGAGCGCGTCGTCGTGGCGAAGCAGGCCGGGCTCATCGAGCAGGACACCTACGACCAGCAGGTCCTGCCGGTCATCATCGCCCTCGACGAAACGCTCACCGCCGCCGAGCGGGCGATCGAGTCGGGCGATGACGCCGAGGCGATCGACTACCTCGCCAGCATCCAGTCGTTGCTCGACCGCCTGATCCTCAACCTGCCGCCCCCACTCCAAAGGGAGCCCTGACAATGGTGTCCGCGCAAACCATCTACCTCATCGGTTCCGTCGCGCTGCGGTTGGCGGACATCGTGCTCGACAAGCGCGAGCCGGCGCAGGACGACATCGAGCGGGCGCAGGAGTTGCGCCGGATGCTCGTGAAGATCGCCGTGGCGGAGGGGTCGGCCCTCGCCACCACGCACCCCAACCCGGAGACAAGCCATGGCCTACGGGAAGAAGATGAGCAAGCAGTCGAAGAAGAAGATGTCGAAGAAGGCGTACAAGAAGGCATCGAAGAAGAAGATGGGTAAGCGCTGAGCCGCTACTCCATCGGTCCGAGCCAGTCGGGGCTGATGGCGATGTCGCCATACAGCACGTCGTCCACCGCGTCGAAGCACGCGGCGGAGATGCTGCCTTCCCCCTTGGCCGCCCTGCCGCCGGCAATCTTGGACCGCCACGACGCCTCGCCCTGAGCCCACGCGTTGATGATGCCGGGTTCGCGCAGGACCAGCACCTCGCCGTCGTTGTTCCACACGATGCGAGCGACGCCGCCATTCTCGGCGACGCGTGCCAGCGCCTCAAGCTGATGCAGATGGATGCCGCCGCCGGTCGCCGTCTTGGCCTGCATCACCTTGCCACCCTTGATGTCGGGCAGCACGATCCGCAGGTGCTTGCGGTCCCGGCTGGCCTTCAATTCCGCGGCGATGAATCGGCCGTCGCGGCACGCGATGCCGTACACGTCGAAGGGCGACGCGCCGGCCCGCACCCACAACGGCATCCCGTGGCCCGTCCTGACAATCTTCGGTGCTGGCACGGTCGGCGGCGGGAGTTCCGACAGCAGGGCGACGCCCGCCCGCTCGTACAGCTCGAACGTGGCGCGAATCTCCCGCTCCCACTCCAGCCCGCGCGACTGGTTCGCCTTGCCGAGCTGCTTCCGCTGGTCCTGCAACGCCTCAAGCTGTTCGCTGGTCATCATCGCCATCGCGCTTGCCTCTCAAGCTGGGGCCTCCGAACACGATCATACCGCCACCCTCCCGCATCCGGTCGCAGATGCTGGGGCCGGCCATGCTCGGGAACTTCTCCGGCGTGGTGTTGGCCACCAAGATCGTCGGGCGGGCGTGGTCGTACCGCAGGTCGAGGATCAGCGTCAGGGTGCTCCGCTCCCACTCCCGGTCGTCGGCGATCTCGTGCAGGTCGTCAAGGATCAGCAGGTGCGGCTTCGCCCACCGCTCGATGGCGGCAAGCTCGTCTCGGTTGGCCGCCGCGAAGCTGTGCTGGCGGACGGCCATGCCCAGCATCCTCGCCTTGACGTAGCGGACGCTGTGCTGGCTGGTGACGATCATGTCCCTGCCAGCATCGACGGCGAGCTGCGTCTTGCCGGTGCCGCGGTTGCCGATCAGCGCCACCGCGCCGCCCTCGCTGACGGACCTCTGGACCTTCGCCCATCGCTCGGCATCGTGATTAACCCGCTTGCCCGCGTGCCGACGCGGGAAGTCCGCCCGCTCCATCAGGTCCTCGATCTTGCGTGCCCGCCGGCGGCGCTCGATCTCCTGCTCGCGGTCGTCCCCGTTACAGGATGTCGGGGGCGATGGATTCGTCCAGCGTGGCCGACCCCCCGGTGGCCCCGTGTCGCTGCCCCTCGGCGACCCAGCGGTTGAGGCGGCCGATGAACAGCGAGAGGGGGTGCCCCCGGAAGAACTGGTCGGAGCAGGCGAGGTAGGCGACGATGGCGTCCTCGACCTTGGCGGGGTTGTTGTCGCAGGCGGTGAGGGCCTGCTTGACGTGGCCGGCGTCTCGTGCGGTGAACGTGGGCTTGACATGGTATTTCTCCTCGTAAAGCTTGAACCAGTGGTCGATGACCCTCTGCGTGTGCGGCTGCCTCGATTGCTTGGAGGCCCGACGCTTGGGCTTCTGATCCGCCTCCGGTTCGTCGCCGAACAGCGTCGAGGGCAGGACCTCCGGCTCCTCGGTTGGCGTCTCGGGCGGCTTCGGATCAACGGCCGTGCGCTTGGCCGCACGCGAAATGATCTGCCGGCGGTCCTCGCCGCGCACCGCCTTCGCCCACTTCTTGCGGACGTGCTCCGGCATCTCGGGCCAAGCCCAAGGGCAGGTGAACTCGGCGTGCGTGGCTTGGACGACGCCCGACTCGATCAGTGCCAGCACCAGCTCGGCTGGCATCCCCGGCACGATGGACCGCAACTCGTCCTCGGTGCCGATCACGTCGGTTGCTGATTCCCAGCAGTGTCGCATCAGCGTGTAGGCGGTGCCGTAGGCCAGCGACCGGCACGCCCATGGCGGCAGGCGACGCCCGAGCGATTGGACAATCGCCCGTTCGAGCGCGTCCACCGCGTCGTCGAGACTGTTGGCCATGGTCAATCATCAACGATCGGCTTCGTCGGCCTCGGCTCGGGGCCCGCCGTCCTGCTCGGGCTCGGGCCAGACAAACCCCTGCACGAGTTCGATGCAGTGGCGGATGTCCGCCTCGCCCATCGCGTCAGGGTCAACCCTTAGCAATTCGCAGGTTTCGGGGCCGAGGGCGTCGTGCGTGAGCTTCTTCCGGCTCGGCGTGTCCGGGTTTACCCCAAGCTCCACGAGTCGTTTGTCGATGGCCACCCGCAAGTCCTTGAGCATCTGCTTCTTGGGGTCGGGCTTCGGCGTGGGGTCGGGCGGGATGTCGCCGCCCTCAAGCTCGTGCGGCTCCTCGGCCGCCTGCGGCTCCTGTGTGGCTCTCTGGCGGCGTTGGCGTCCGCCCCCTGCCGCGGCCCGCCCGAAGGCGTGCTCGCCCTCAGGAAGCTCCTGCGGCTGCTCGGCGGCAGGTGGTGCGGGCTCGTCGCCCGCCTCGCCCCCGAACAGGTCCTCGTCGTCTTGCAGCGGGGGCGCTCCCCCGTCCTCGGTCCGCTCGTCCCACTCGATCGCGGTCGCCAGCCGGGCGGTCGCGTCGGCGTCGGGATCGAATCTGAGGAACCGCACCATGCGACGGATGGCGGTCTTTTCACCCATCCGCTCGAAGTGGTCGTGCCACGGCGTGCCGGGGCGCATCCCGGCCTTGCTGGACCGCCCGATCTGCTCGGCCTCGATCGCCGGCACCACTACGAGCACCGGCTCGTCAACGCCCGGCTCTCTGCCGACGGCGTAGAACAGCTTGGGCTTGCCGGCCTCGGCCAAGCCCTTCTCCCACCATCTCCGCTGGATGTCGAGCTTGGCCTCGGTGCCCTCGCTCAAGCGGTAGTCGTCGCCCTCGTAGACCGTGCCGGCTCGGATCGTGAGGCCGGGGTTCGCCCGCTTGGCCAACTCGATCAGCCCGCGATACTCGATGATGAGCGTCGCCTCCATGCAGTTCCGCTTGTTGTTGCGGAACGGCACAACGGCGGCGTGGTGCAGGGCGGGGTCCGGGTAGAGGTTGAGGCGCGCGCAGGTGTAGACGGCCTTGAGCACGCTTATCGGGTCGCACTTGGCAACCATCGGGTTCATGGCGACGGCGACGGCGGCGGTCTGGAATCGCCGGCGCGCGACCTCGGTGCCGGGAAGCGACTCCAGCATCCGCGACATATGCCGCTCGATGGTGGCGCGGACGGGGGGCTTGGCGGGGAGGGACGTGCGGCTGCTCATTCGTGGCCCTTTCGGGTGCGGTGGTGCGGCTTGCTCGGCTTGGTCGGGACGCCGGCTTGCTGGGTTTCCCCGAAGGCCGATCGCCTCGCCTCAAGCAACGCGTCGGCCGCGGTGGCGTCGTAGGTGCGACAGTTCACCTCGATGCGGTGAAGCTGTTGGTAGATGGCGGCCATCGCGTCGATGATCGCTTGCGGCCTCTCCGAAGCGGCGGCGGACTCAAGCTCCATCGCCGCCAGCTTGATCTCCTCGGCCGCCATCTGCATGTTGACAATCGGCATCGGCATCGGATGAATCCTTGAGGTTAGAAGTCTTGACGGACTCGCGTTGGTAGTCGCTGCGACGCACCGCCATCCGGGTCATGCGTCGGACCGAGATTGCGCCGGCTTGCTCCAGCGACTCCTCCAACTCTTGCTTCGCCGCCGCCCGGTCGCCGGCCTGACGCTGCTTGCCATAGGCGTCGAGCACTTTCGGGAGACTGATCTTGGTGCAGTCGGCGATCTGAGCGTCCGACAGGTGGCGGCGCAGCACCCGCAGCGCGGGCGTCGTGTTGATGTCCTTTCGCTCCTGCTCGGTGATGGCCAATTCGGTGCCGTCGCCGAGCGGGAGCCGGCCGTGCCGCTCGCACGCTTCCCGCAGCAGCGCCTTCGCCCCGTCCAAGCCGCGCTCCACCAGCTTGATCCTCTCGTACAGCGTGCTCGTGGCCTCCGCGGCGTCGTCGAGCGTGGCGTCGGTGAGCCGTGCCAGCGACTGCTTCACGCCGGCCAGCCACTGCTCGTACTGCTTGTTGGCCTCGTGCGTCTCGCCCAGCAGCAGGGTGTCGATCACGCCCTCGGCCACCCGCTGGCGGGCCTTGCAGTCCGCGAAGTAGTCGCACACGCCACACGTCGCGCCGGGCGAGAACTCGCCCCGGCTCGCGCGTGCCAGCACGTTGCGGGTGAGGTCGCCGCACCACGCCTCGATGTCCTGCGGGCGGTACTTCACGACCCGGTAGTAGCGGTGACGGAGAAACACGAACACGCCGGTAATCGTGCCGTCGGTTGGCCGGCCGAGCGCGTGCCAGAGGCAGGTCGCGTAGCCGAAGCCCTGATGCTCGTAGCCGTCGTCCTTCCAGCCCGACTTCCAATCGACGAACACGCCGCGGTCCGAGCCCACGGGCGAAACCACGTCCGCGGTGCCGTCCAGCATGGCCATGCCGGAGGCAGACGCCATCGCGTCGCTCTCCAGCGCGCATTCCACCTTGGGCGATGGTAGGTACTTGTGCAGTTCTCCCCACGCAAACTCGCCGTAGCCCACCAGCCGTCGCACTTCTTCCTGCTCGTCCTCGGTCAACGCGTGGCGGTTGGCCGCACCCGCCAAGTCCCAATCGCCGCCGGCCACGAGATCGGCGAGCAGGTCGTGGGCCACCTTGCCGATGCGGGCCGGCCCGCCTTGGCTGCCGATCGGCGTCATGCCTGTGCCGAACACGCTCATCGGGCAGTCGAACAGCTTGTCGAGACTGCTGCATCGCAGCCGTGTCACGCTCATTGCCGCCCGCCTTTCCGCTGCTCCCGCTGCCACGTCCAATTCTTGCCTCGCCCCTTGGGGGCCGTGCTCAGGTCGGCGTCGTCGTGGTCGATGAGCCGAAGCAGGTCACGCTTGCACACGCACCGCGACCGCCCCACCCACACGGCGCGAAGGTAGTACCGAAGCGGCTTGCCGTTTGCGTCCACCTTGCCCGACGCGCTTGGGCAGCCGTGATTCACCCAATCCCGAATCAACTGCTCGCCGACGTGGCATCCGGTGACGCGCATCAGAAACTCGGGGACCTCCTGCATCCGCAGATACAGCCGCCGGTGATCCAGCGCGTCGATGCCGCCGGTGGGCGCGTAGGCCCTCAGCTTGCGGCGCTTGCGCTTCGCCGTCGATCCCTCCATGCCAGCAGCCGCACCATCGCGATCTGCGTCCGGCGTTCCATGGGACCCCCCATCGCCTCGCCCCACGGCGGCGGTCCCTTCGCCTTCCCCAGCCGCACCCTCCCGCCCCACTGGCGTAGCGTGAAGTAGGTCGGGGGCCTTCTCGGGTGTCTGATCCTGATCCATATCGCATCGTCTCCAAGCCATGGGTAAATGCCCAGCACGCGGGCGGGATACCCCCTCACGATCCACCGCTGCACCTGCCTCGGTGCCTCGGCGTGCAATCTAGCCATCACCATCGCCGGCGAGCAGTTGCTCAAGCTCGGCGACCCCAATCGCTTCGTCCCCATCGGGCCACTCCTCAACGATCCGCAGCGACGGGCTGGGGTGCAGCGTCCAGACGGACCCCTCGCCCCGGTGCGGCTTGACCAACAGGTGCAGGCGGCCGAACGCGTACCGCCACGAAACAACCTCAACCGGCCACGCCAGCGGCGGCAGCGGGTTGACTTGCTGCGCGCGACCCCTTCGGTTCATCACCGCAGGGGGCACGTACATCGCCTTGCGGCCGACCATCGCCGGCCCAATCGCCGATGCTTCCGCCTTCTTCATCGCCGGATTCCTTGTCAACCTTGTCAACACTGAACGGCAGCGCAAGCTGCGCGTCCGTAAGCTCGCCCAGCACCGCCTCCAGCGCCTTCACCTGCTGGTGGTAACGCGTCGCGTCGCGTCGCGCGGTGGCAACGCGGGCCATCGCCTCGGCCCGCTCGGTCGCATCGGAGAATCCGCCGCCGGCCTCCTCCTCACGGCTTTCCTGCCGGTCCTTGGCGCGGGCAAACGCCGACCTCGCCCACGCCAGCGTCCGCCTCAGCGCATAGATGTCGCTCGGCGTGACCTCTCGCTCAATCGTGAACGCTTCCTGATTGCTCATCGGGTGGCTCCATAATGGCTGAGATGATCTGTTCAACGTCGCCCATCAGCCGGCGATAGCTGTCGCTCTCGTTTGCCAGATCGCCGCGATGCCTGTTCGACGCGGCTTGATGGTCCGCCGCCAGCACGTGCAGCTTGAGACGGATCGCGGCGGCAACGCGGGTCCATTCCTCAACGGACCAGAACTCGAACGTCGCCGGCGTGACGGTTGGTGGTTGTCGGCTCATTGCTGGGCCGGCTCCACGTCCAGCCACCGCACGATCGCGGTCATCGCGCCGACCAGCGCCTCCCGCACGTCGTCGGGGATGACGAACGATGCGTCGATGGTCAGGTTCTCAACCGCGGTTGCAAGCCGGGCGACCTCGACCGCCTGCTGCTCCTGTGCCGCGGCGATGCGTGCCAGCACGGCGGTCTGCTCCTGAATCGCCGCGGTCTGCTCGCGGATGACCTCCGCCGCCATGCGGTCCGCCTCCACGTCGGCCCTGCCGATCTGCATGTAATGCCGCAGCGAGTGGTCGGCCTCGGTGGGCAGCGGCTCCCGCCAGTCGATCGTCCGCGGCGTCTCGATGACCTGAGCGTGGGTTGTGACGGCCGCAATCGTGGCGATCAGGATCACGGCGACGACGAGGGTGAACGCAAAGGTTTTCGATCCCATGACAGCTCCATTGCTGGGGTGATGAAAAACGGTCCCGACGACCGTACCGTATCGCCGGGACCGCGAGGGGAGGGTTGCCATTGCGTGCATGATTCGCAAGCATATAGCACGCTTCCACGTTGTCAAGTCAGCTTGCCAAAAACTCTGCGGCGGGGTCGAGCTTATCCCACACGATCCGCCTGCCGTTCAGCGACGCCTTGCTCGATACCCGCCGGTAGTTGACGCCACGGGCGGTCATCCGCAGCGTGCCGATCACCTTGCGGTCGGATGTCCGAACCACGAGGTCAACGCCGCCGGGCGGGAGGTCGATCTGCATGAGGACGGGCGGCCCCTGATCCGGGTCGGCTTGCGGGGCGGGGCCAAGGGCCGCGCCCCGCCGGCGACGCCTGCTGCCGTGCTCGGCGTGCCACTGATCCCAATAGGCGGGATGCTGCGACTTCACGTGCCGGCCGACGTGCATCCGCTGCTTGAACGCTGCCCCGCAGTAGGGGCACTTGTGCGGGCGGGCGTCGTGTAATCTGCTGTCAGTGTCCATGCGATAGCTCCTGTGCTGGGGTTGAAAGCCGACCGCCGCAACGCGCGACGGCCGGCCGAAAGGGAGTCAGGCGATGCGAACCTGTGGGCGGACGAACAGCGTCGGCCGCCGCCGGGCGATCGGCGAGGCGTCGGCCTTGTCGTACCATTGCCGGAGGATCGGAGGGATAAAGACGTGCTCAATGCAACTGTGCTCTACAAAGTAGACGGGCCACCCGTGGAGTCTACTACGGAAGTACGTCACGTACAAGTCGTTCTTCATCATCAGGCCCGGCTGCTGGTAGTTGAGCACGTAGCCGAGCGAGTCCTCAAGCGTGACGCGATCGGCTTGGTTGACCGCCCGCATGAACTGCGGACGCTTCACTCGGTAGGCCCGGTCGATCATCTCCGACAGCCCGCCGTCCGCCTCGACATCCCAGCGGGGCCAGTCAACGCAGTTGCGGAAGTACCGCCAGAGGTGCGGCCGATCGCCGCCGTTCAGGTGTATGGCCATCTTGCAATCTCCTGTGCTGGTGAAAGGGTCAGTTTCGGTTGTGGTGCGGCGAGCGGTGGATGGTGTAGAGCCGGTGCCGCTCGGCCGCCGCCACGCCCCGCTCGAACGCGTCTCCGCTCCGGCAGTGCTCGATCGCACGCCAGAGTTGCCGGTTGGTGTCGTCGAGGTCGTGCAGCGCCTCGTCCGTCACCGCCGCCCTCGCGGCGTACATGACGGTGATGACCAGCCCGCCGACCGCGACGATCACGGTTGCGAACGCGTCGCCGGTGCCCGCCGTGGCGACGGCCATCGACAGCGCGACCAGACCGCCGGGGGCGGCGTGTCCGCACGCCCGGCGGGCCTTCGAGGGTCGGGGCATCTTCATGCGGCCCCCTCTCGCGCGGCCAGCTCGTTCAGGGCCTCGGCCGCGGCGTCGCCCACGTCGGTCGCCGGTCGCCGGCCGCGTCGCCGGCGCTTCTTGGGCGGTGCATCCATCGCCGCCGTCGAGCCGTGGAACACGCGAGCCGCCTCACGCTCTCGGATGTGGTGGGCGATGGCGTCGCCGCCGGCGGCGATCCAGTCTCGTGCGGCGGCCATGCCCTGCACGCCGTTGCCGGTGCCGAAGCGGCACACCACGGCGTCATCGACGACCTCGCCGATGTAGTAGCCGTGGGTCAGCATCGAGCCCCACCCGTAGGCGTAGTCGACGACGATGAACACGCGGCGTTGCCCGTCCTCCAACGTGGAGGCGGCGCGGGGGTGTTGGACGATCATGGTGTAGCTCCTTGTGCTGGGGGAATGATTCGTCCTCACGTCAGAACGTCTGCCGTGAATCCGACCCGGTGCCGTCAAGCGCCGGGGCGGCTGGTGGTAGTCAATCAGGGGGCGTCGTAGCTCAGGTCGTCGGGCGTGGGCGGTGCGTTGCCCGTGGCAAGCACTTCGTGGCAGACTCGCAGCGACGCGGCGAACGCCGTGTCGCACGCCGCGGATTGCGCGTCGCACCGCGCATCCCACGAAGCGCCCCCCATCGTGCTCCCGACGTGCCGCACGGCTGCCCTCGCGGCACAATTGACCGAGTTCAATCGCGCAGGGGTTGCGCCGGAGATGGCTCCCGACAAGCACATCGCGGCGGACCGCGCGGCGTCGCGTGCATCCCATCCGCGCCATCCGCGCGATACGTGCGGGATGTCCCACGCACACTCGACGGCAGCCCACGCGCCAACACGCACAAACCGCAGCGCGTCATTGGGCGCGTCCTCGCCTTGGCCGAGACGCCGCAACATCGGCACCACCGACCACGATCGAGGGTCGGGCTCTCGGCCGGCGGCGCGCTCGCACGTGAGCACGCGCTCGCCGATGGCGGCCAGCGCAAGGTGCATGGCCACGCCCATCACGCCGGGTCGCATCAGCGCCCACAGCCGATCCCTCGCCGGGATGTCGAGGGCGACAATCTCCAACGCGGTGATGCCGTCGCCGACCAACTCGGCGACCCGCTCGCGCGAGTAGCCGGGGCAAGGGCCCCACGCCATGACGTTCTCCACGGTGACAATCACGATGCATCTCCTTTCGGGTTGCGTCGCCGGCACGTTGCCGGCTTGAATCCACCCCCGTCGCCGTCAAGCGGCGGGGATGGTCGGAGGGAACAGGACTTGGAGAAGTCAAGCGGCCCGAAGCGCATCGGCCAGCGCGTCGAGCGTCATTCGGTCGAGAGCCGACGCGTTGGACGCCAGCGCCTTGCGGCACCGCAGCGACTCCCACCAGTCGGCACGCTGGACCGCCACGCCGACGATCACAACGTCGATGGTGCCGGCGAACCGCTCGGCCACGATGTTCACCTGCTCAACGCCTTGCTCGAGGCCGTTGGGAGCGCCGTCGGTGAGCACCAACAACACCCGGCGGTCGGCCGCCGACGCCTGCAATCCCTTGCAGGCGTCCAGCATCGCGGGTGCCGTGGGCGTCGTACCGTCGCCCGCCTGCACGTACTGGTGCAGTGCGGCGTACAGGTCCGCGGCCCGACGCCCCGGACGGTGCAACTCGACGATCTCGGCACGCTTTTCCGACTGCTGCGAGCCGAAGATCCCACGGTACGCGCTGGCAGAGAACGCCACGCCGCAGATCGACATGGCGTGCCCGAGCCGAGCCGCCAGCTTGGCGACCCGCTCGGCCCGAGTTTGCCTGTCCGACCACCAATGGACCGAGCCGCGCGTATGCCCGCTGCGGTTCTCGCGCATCGAGCCGGACAGGTCCAGCAAAAGATGCACGTGGGTGCTTTTGGATCGCTGCTCGCACCGGCGACGCAGCACCCGGTCCGACGTGCCGGCGGCAAGCGCCGCCAGCCGCCGGGGGTCGGGCGTGCCACACCGGAGGCCGCCGCGATACCACGTGCGGCTCTCGGTGAGGAGCATCGACATCAGGCGCTGGGCCGCCGCGCCGCCCGAGCGGGCGACTTCACGGAGGTCCACGCCTTCCAGCGCCTTGTCGTCGAGGTTGGTGGCAAGCTTGCTGCCCTCAAAGGTGGTGTGGATGAGTTCAACGTCCTGAACGCCAGCAATCGTGGTGCCGGCGTCCAACGCATCCGACGCGCCCGAGTCGATCTTGCCGATGGCGTCGCCGGCGACCTGCGACACGTCAACTTCATCCGCCGCCGCGCCGCCGGTGCCGTCGCCGGCATCCGTGCCACCATCAGCATCCGTGCCGTCGCCGGGATCGGCCTGATCGTTGCCGCCGGCAGACTCGCCGCCGCCGTCTTGAGACGGCTCGCCGTCGTCGGCATCCGTGCCGCCATCCGCCGCCGCGCCGCCGTCCTGCGGCTTGTCCTCGCCCTGCTGCTCCTGCTGCTTCTGCATCAGGTCACGCAGCCGGTCGCGGATGGTCAGGGCGAGGGGCACGAGGTCGGCGGTGCAGCGGGCCCACCGCGGGATCGACTGCACCTGCTCGCCGACCGGCTTGGCCATGAGCGCCAGCACCAGATCGTCGTCGAGCCCACCGTACATGGGCAGGAACGACCCCGTGCAGTAGACCGCGTGGATCGCCTGCACGAGCGGTTGGATGCGGTTGCCGCTCCCGGCCTGCCGGGACAGGTTGCTGTAAATCCTCCGCACCACCTGCTCCCGGCCGCGTCTGAGGTTCAGCCCGCAGCCGACCCACTTGGCCGACATCAACGCCTCGATGCGAACATCCTCAAGGGCGTTGAGCAACCGCCGGCCGTCCTCGCCGTGGTCCCGCTGGAACACGTCCAGCGGGACGCTGTGCGAGTCGCCGACAAGGTGGCCCACCTCGTGGTCGAGGAAGAACCGCAGATAGTCGTTGGCCTCGCTGCTCTCGTTGATCCCGCCTTCGGGCAGGTCGGGCAGCCGGACCACCTTGTTCTCCGTATCGCAGTACGCGCGATCGCCGCCGATCTCCAGCCGAACGCCCTCGCGTGAGAGCATCCGGCCTACCTTCTCCAAGTCCTGCCGGGTCAAGAGTCCCATGGGTAGCTCCTTGTGCTGGGGGACACGTCCGGGCGTTGCACGCTGCAAGCGCCCAATCCCCCACCCGGCGGTCAGGCCGGGCGAGGGGTCGTGGTGGAGCGGGATGAGTGTCACTTGTCGGCCGACACCGACGCGCCGATCAGGTCGCCGAAGTGGCGCTGCGCCATCTCGGCCATCGCGGTCGCGTCGGTCGCCGGCACCTTGCCGAGCACCGCGACCGCCAGCCCGTAGGCCAGCGCCGGCTTGCCGTTGTCGGCGTGCCGCGTCGCCATGCGTGCCCACGCGATCGTCTCGCGGAGGGACACGGCGTGCGACAGGTCGCCCGATCGGGTCGCCGTGCGGGTGTCGTGGGCGAACTCCACGATCCGCTCGGCGTGGTCAGCGCCGATGCCGGTCACGTTGACCAGCACCTGCGCCTCGTGGTCGCCGTCCATGTAGTCCACGTGGTACACGGCGTCGAACCGCGACCGCATGGCCGCGTCCTGCACCTGCGCGGCCGGGTGCAGCCCCGAGTCGTCGCCGAAGCCGCCGGTGTTGGCGGTGGCCACAACGCGGAAGTTGGCGTGGGGCCGGACCACCTCGCCGCCGTTGGCGACGATGGTGAGCGACCCTCCGTGCTCCAGCACGCTGTGCATGACCGACGAGCATTCGGAGGGCATATGGTCGTACTCGTCGAGCACGAGCACGTGGCCCTGCTTCATGGCCCGGACCAGCGGCCCGTCCACCCACTCGGTCGCGCCGTTGCGCGCCTCGTAGGTGCCCACGAAGTCGCCGGCCGTCACGTCGCGGTTGCCGTTGAACCTTGTCATCGGCCACCGCATCCGGGCGCAGGCGTTGGCGATCATCGCCGTCTTGCCCACGCCGGGAGGGCCCACGAGCATGATCCGGTCGCCATCGACCAGCCCCCTGAGCACGTCGTGGGCCCCGTGGCGGAACACGGTCGCCCCGCAGTCCAGCCGGGTGCGGAACTTGGCGAAGGCGAAGTGCGGGTCGGCCGCCGGCACGTATGCCAGCATGGGGTTGGCGTCGCCGTCCTCGTCGTGCTCCGGCTCGATCGCCGGATACTCGACGCCGGCCAGCATCACGCTGTCGCCGGTCGCCTCCAAGTCGGTGCCCTGCTCGGGACCGCGGTTGGCAAGCGCCGCGTTGGCGTCTTGCAGGTCCTCGGTCAGCGCGTCGATCCGCAGCTTGGCACTCGCCGCGACATCGGACAGGTCATGCCGGCCGATGGCCTGCATGATGCCCCGCACCTCGTCGAGCCGTGCCAGCACCGGGTGGGGCTTGGCGTCGTCGCCACCCCCATCGCCCGGCTCGCCGTCGGCGTCGTCCTTGTCGCCGTCATCGTCGCCGTGCTTGCCCTCGGCCAAGTCCGGCGCATCGTCGGCCGGCTTGGCGTCGGCCGGCTTGGCGTCGGCCGGAGCCGGAGCCGTCACCGCAGCCGCCTTGCTGGCGTAGTGCTCGGCCACCACGTCGTCGGCTTTGCGCTGGCCGGACAGGATCGCCCGGCACTCGGCCTCGGATGCGTCGCTGGCAAACGCACCCCGGCAGATCGGGTAACGCTTGCGCAACAGCTTGCGCATCTCATTGACACTCATCCCGCTGTAGTCGTCACTCATCGTCAGAATCTCCTGTGCTGGGGGTTGCTTGTACGCATACACGCGATGCGTACCATTGTAGCACACGT
>CAYPWB010000005.1:0-12822 GCA_964414315.1 uncultured Planctomycetaceae bacterium
CGTCCTCCCGCGCACCAGCGGTAGTGTAGCCTCACGCGGAGCGTGAGGAGTACGTACTCTTCACGCTCCGCGTGAAGCTCGGCAAACGGCCGTTTTCAACCCGCCCACTGAACCAAGCCGGCTGCCGAAGTACGAGGGCGTTGCGCAAACGTCCTCCCGCGCACCAGCGGTAGTGTAGCCTCACGCGGAGCGTGAGGAGTACGTGCGGACCTCTCGGTCGGCGGCAAGGGTCATTTCTCGGAAGCGCATCAGTGATTCGGGCGGCGTATCGTAACTGACGCAGCCGCATCCCCACACGTAGCGAGTCATGCCGGCGGCCTTGTCGGCCAACTTCTGAATCATCTTCTCCAGGCCGTCCCAATCGCCCCACTCAATCATCTTCGGATCGACGCACCCGCGGATGATGATTTCCCTGTCGCCGATTCGCTCGCGCATGTGGCCGATGTCGGCGAGGTAATCGGCAGCGACCAGCCCGGTGCCCGTGGCAATGAAATAGTCGATCAGCCGCGTGGTATCGCCGCCCAGGATGACCGCCGGCGGGGGCGTTTCGTACTGCGCCCGCACGGCGTCGATCACCCGCTTGTTGTACGGCACGACGTACTTCTCGTAGATGGGCGGATCAATGAGCGGCAGCGTGGCCCACGACTCGAACAGGTTCACGCCGGCGCCCAGCGCGGCGAGCCGGCAAGCCTGCTCGGTGGCCAGTGCGGCGGTCTTGCCGAGCAACGCGTGAACCTGCTCGGGCGCCTCGTGCATATCGATGATCAGGTTCTCGAACCCCCGCAGCTCGGCCGCCTGCGAGAAGGGCCCTCCCATACAGGCGTACACCCACACCTCCTCGCCAATCGCGTCGACGACTCGCTCGACGGCCTCCGCGATCAACCCCAGGCGGTTTCCCGGAGCGGGCTGGGGAATGACCAAATCTCGAGGGTCGAGCGCGCCGGCGGCGAGCGGATGGTCCATCACACCGGGAATACTCTTACCCGGCCCTTCCGACAGCCGGCAGCCGAACGCCTCCGCCTCGATGTTGTAGATGTCGATGCCGACGGTGACCAGATCGTGCTGGTACGTTCGGAACGCGGTAATCGCAGCCTCGGCCATGAGTTCGGCGTTTCGGCTCACCTCGCCGGGGCTCTTGCCCAACAGGCGTGCGCCGTGTTCGTAGATGGAAGGGACGAACGGCCAGTGGTCGACCACCTGCCCCGCCCGTACCGCGTTCATGCGTTCGATGGGTTTCATGCTCTTTTCCATGCGTGGTAGGCGCCACGAACCGGGCAGCACTTGCTGCGTGCCAAGGGCATGGCAGTGCGCTCTCCCAGTGCGATTGGACGGAAGCGGCCCGTTGGCCGGCCCCGCTCCGAGGGCAACTCTGTCATGCTAGGATGCGTCTGCCTTGTGTAAATCGAGCAGCCTTCCCTGAATCGATTCGAGAATCGTATCGCGCAGAAATCGGCTGGCATGCACGATTTCGATTCCGATCAGTTCACCTCCGGCATTGAGTTCCGCCGTGATATCGGCGCTGATCTCGACGCTGGACGCCTCGGGTTCTTCCGAGATGGCAAGGTGCAAAATATCGTCTTTCTCGAAGTACGAAAGATGTCCCTCATTCATTTCTGAATCGTCCTGTCTTGATGCGGAATGTGATTTGCTGGCGGCTTACCGCATGCACGGTAATGAGCGTGAGCGTATCTCCGCTACGTTCATACGGCACCAACACGAGACGCTTGCCGTCGCGTCCGACGGCAACGGATCGGCCGGTGGCGGTGTCGACATATCTCTCCATGGAGTAGCGGACGACTTCCTCCACCGCGGCACGATCGAATCCTCGTAGTTCCAGGCGATACTGCATGTAGTCGGTCCAAACGATTCTTGTCTCGTCCATGACCCTTTCACCTTCAGCCGTCTACCATGCCAAAATCGCATACATCACCGCCACGCACGCCACACACAGCCCGAGGAAGACGAGGAAACCGACCCAGCTCTGGCGCGAAGGCTTGACGATGAACAGCCCGCCCGCCGTGAGCAATTGCTCGCTGACCGGAACGGCTTCATCGAGCGACTGTTCGAGCTTCGTCTCCTGGCCGATGGGAGTGTAGATTTTCGTGAAGAACCGTTCTACGACCTTCGCGTCGGGCGGGCGACTTACCAAGGAGAAAAGGACTCCTCCCACCACCCCGGCGACCAACGGTGCTCCGATTTCGATCGCGCGCGGATAGCCGGCGATCCTCGTTCCCAAGAACGTGGCCACGGCCAGGATGGTGGCGCCGTACACTCCGGCCTGGTTCATCCTGCGCCACAGCAGGCCCATGGCAGTGGATATTCCCACCAGCGCGAGGATGGTGAAGTACGCCATGATGGCGCCGACGACGTCGCGAAACCCGATCGATACGACGACCGCGGCCAGCACATACACAACGCCCGTAATCTTCGTGACCATCAGGGTGCTATGATCCGAGGCGTCGGGGTGCACGTAGCGGCGATAGAGGTTTTCGCTGAACAACCCGGCGACGGTTACCTGGAAAGCGTTGCCCGACGACATGGCCGCCGCCATGATGGAAGCCAGCATGAGCCCTTGGAAGAACGGCGGGAGCAGGTGCCGAAGGGAATCGCCGAAGGCGGCGTCGGCGGTACTCTGGTCGATCACGACTCCCTGGCTGGTCAGATGCGCAAGCCAGCACAGTCCGAGCACGGCCCAGCCGATCGTGCAGATTCGCTTGAGCATGTTCCCGCCGGCGAAGCCCAGGCGGCCCTCCCATTCGCTCTTGCCCGCACCGCACACGGTAATCAGGTGCGGCAGCGCCAGCGCGCTCAAGGGCGCTTGGACACACAGCAGAAGGATGACCCAAAGGTCGAACCGGGGCGGCTGTCGCGGCGGCGTGGAGGCGGCCGCGTCGACGGCAGTCGGCGGGTCCTGGGACGACGGCTCCTCGACAGCGGGCGCGCGGCCCGGATCGAACATCGACAGCAGGTTGACGCCCCGCTCCTCCGACGCAGCGGCCAGCGTCTCGCGCATGCCGCTCAGCCCACCCACGCTCGGAAGGTTCAGCGCAGCCGGCACGGCCATGAAGGACAGGAAGATGATCATCAGGCCCTGGACGAAGTCGGTGCGGATGGCTGCGACGATGCCGCCCCAGTAGCTGTAGACCATGAACGTCAGCGTTGAGACGAACAGGATTCCGAAGAACCACGCCTCGGCGTCGTCGCTTGCCGCCTTGCCCATCATGCCCTGCACGGTGCTCGTGGTGGCCAAGAGCACGCTGGACAAACAGACGACCATCCCCACGGAAGCCACGACGATGTACAACGCAGCGGCGCCGCGCCCGAACCGTTCCTCGAAGAAATCGGCCAGCGTGAGGCAGCGCATGCGGCGCACCAGCGGGGCGACGAGCCAGTAGAACGGCGTGCCGAACAGCCACAGCCACGAGGCCCACACACCCGAAGCACCGGCGGCCACACTGCCGCTAATCACGCCCGCGGCGTCGCCGGGGTTCGTGCCGGCGCCGAACGAGTGCATTACCATCATGGGCGTGCCGAACTTGCGGTCACCAATCAAGTAGCCGCTCTGCCGGTTTGCCCTGCGGCGACTCCACCAGCCCAGAGCCAACATGCCGACGAAGTAGAACGCCAGCACGCCCCAGATGACGTATTCCAGTCCAAGTAGCATGCAGTCAGTTCCTCATCATCGCCAACCCATCCAGTACACCCAGTCCATCAGCCATGGGTGCGTCCAGGGGTTCCACGTGGGGTAGCTTACGGAAAGCGTCGAAACGATCAGTAGCAGCAGTGCGATGCCTTGCGTCCAGCGGTTGCGGGCCAGTCCGTCGGCTGCCGGCAAGGCGAGCACCAGCCAAAGCGGGATGAGCCAAAAGGCCCACCGTAGGCCGCTCGTAACACCGCCGTAGTTGCGGTACACCTGACCGCGGGTCAGGTAGAATGCAAGGCAGGCAGCCGATGCCAGCAGGAGGAGCAGCGCCAGCCATCGCAGCTTGCCCGTATTGGGCCCGCCCAGCCAAAGGACGGCCCCGGCCACGCTTAGCAGCCAAACGGGCGTGAGCGAGAAGATGCCGTGGTGTCCTACCAACACTTGGAATGCGTAGACCCCGGCCGAGGGCTCGCCGCGGTCGACGCCCACCGGACTGCGCCAGTAGCTTTCGATGACGCGCCCGTCCCGCTCGTACTCGAAATCGTACCAGTTCTCCTCTCCCTCGCCGCTGCGGTGCATATAGGGCGGCTTGAGGCTTTCGTGGGCAATCCAGTTTGTGCCGAAGAAGCCGACGGTGACCAGCGCAGCCGCCGGCACGTACACCAGCAAGGTGCGCACAGGCGCGATGACCAGCACCGCCAAACTCACCAGCGCCGCGAAGGCCGCCGCCGGCAAGTCGGCGGCGGCCGCCATGGCCGCAAAGAAGCCCGCCAAGGTAAACATGTGCAGCCGTCGATCGTCGTCGAACCAAATCCGCGCCATTGCGTACAGGGCAATCGCCACGCACACCGCAGCCGGCAGATGGTTGTTCAACACGTTGGCGAATGTCGTAAGAAACGTGCCGAAGGTGGCCGCTCCCATCACGAACACCCGCCCGAAATCGGTCCGGCCGAAGCGTTCAATGAGCGCCGCCAGAACCGCCAGGTATACTGCCATGGGAACGACGTTCCACAGCACGAGCAGGATTCGGCCGACCACGAACGGATGCGAGCCGAGCGTCATTCCCGTCGCCTGGTACACCAGCCAGTAGCTACCGGCCATGATGGTCGGCAGTAGCGGCGGCTTGCTGGAGTACAAGTGGCCGTCGTGCTTGACCATGTCGATGGTGTCCCAGCCCGGTTCCTGCACGACGCGGTCGATGGAATACGGCACGCCCGGCACGCGCATCTCGGGCTCGACCAGCGCCCGCATCATCATCCAGCGGCTGCGGTCGTTGGCACTGAGGAAGGGGCGTTTGTACTGGAACGCCTCGCGAATGCGTTCCTCTTCCTTGGCCATCACGTCCTCGAAGCGTTCGGCCGTGATTTCCCCGGCCTCCAGACGCTGTCGGAGCTCGGCCCTCCTGCGGTCCAGGCCCTGCCGAATGCGGAACTCTTCAATCGCCCGCTGGTCGACTGCGTCGACGGCCAGGATGCGGCCCAACATCATGCCGACCCCGGCACAAATCATCACGGCGTACGCGCTGCGGCGCAGCGCGGCGCGGGCGGAATCGTCGGTTGCAACGCTCATGGAGACTCCTGCGTGTTCGAGTCGGGGGGATGGGAATCGGCCGGTCCGGTCCGCTTCGAAATGGAATACGGCGAGACGGCCGGATCGTGGTAGGCAATTAGCAGTTCGGCAACAAATCCGATCGACATCAACTGGCCGCCCAACAGCAGCAGCGCCACCGAGTACAGCAGCGCCGGGCGCTCGTGCAGATGCACATACTGGAGCGGGTCGTCGCCCAGTCGGGAAATGCTCCACTGGGCGGCCAGCAACGCCATGCCGAACACGCCGAGGAAGAACGCGGCCAGCCCCACGGTGCCCAGCACGTGCTGCGGCCGCTGCCCGAAGCCGGTCAGAAACTTGACCGTGAGCAAGTCGAGGAATCCTTTGACAATCCTGGAAACGCCGTACTTCGAGTGCCCGTGCTCCCGGGGGCGGTGCTGAATGACGATTTCGCCCGCGCGGTACCCCCGGGCGGCGGCCAGCACGGGGACGAATCGGTGCAGTTCGCCGTAGAGGCGCACTTCGTCGAAAATTTCGCGCAGGTAGCACTTCATGCCACAATTGTGATCGTGCAGTTCCACCCCGGTCAGCCGGCTGACCATCCAGTTGAACACGCGCGACGGGAGCACCTTGTGCCAGGGATCATGCCGCACTTGCTTCCAGCCGCTTACCACGTCGAACCCCTCGTCCATCTTGGCGAGGAAGCGGGGGATCTCGCGGGGGTCGTCCTGCAAGTCGGCGTCGAGCGTCATGACCCGGTCGCCCCGCGCCTCGGCGAAGCCCGCGCTCAGCGCGGCGGCCTTGCCGAAGTTCCTGCGGAAGCGGATGCCGCGCACCCGCGAATCTGCCGCAGCCAGCCGTTCGATTTCCTTCCAGGAAGCGTCTGTCGAGCCGTCGTCGACAAAGACCACCTCAAGCGCATACTCTTGCTCGCTCGCGACCTCGTCGAGTTGCCTGTGCAATTCGGCCAGGCTCGGTTGCTCGTTGTAAACGGGGATGACGATCGAAAGCATGACAACCTCGACTCGGCAGTTTTGGTAAGACGGGACGGGCTCGGGATGCGGTTGCTCTATTCGGGTCGCGGCTTCAGACCGAAGTATAGGATAACAGAAATTGCGATCTCCGACAGCAGCCACACCAGCCGGAGCATGACGGTGGCCAGGGCGGCTTCGGCGGCCCCGAGCGGGAGTAAGCGTTCCATCATTTGCATCATGACCACGTCTCGCACGCCGAGCCCGCCGGGAATCAGCGACAGGAATCCGGCCACCATGGCCAGCGAAACAGCGGCCAGGTAGCCGGTGAAATGCTCCAGAGGACCGAGCCCCTGCACGCCGAGGCCGCGAAGGGTCGCCCAGAGGCTCAGCCCCAGAAGCCCCCACACCGCAAGCATCCCAGCCCACCCGCTCAGCAGGGTAAGGTAACCCATCCGTTCGAGATTCGCCCGCACCTCGGGTTCCGAGCGTCCCACGCCGGCGAGGCGTGCCAATCGCCGGAAGACGGGCGGAATGGTCGGGGCGAGCGATGCGACTGCCAGCCCGATCGAGCCCCAAAACAGCACCCGCTCATCGCGGACGCGGACTGCCAGGACCGCCGCCGCCAGGCCTGCGCCGACGGCCATCATCGTTAGCGTTTCGGCAAAGACGCTTGCGGCCGCAATGCCGGGATGGACGCGGTGACCATGGATCAGCCCCGCGCGCAGCACCACGACCATGGCCTTCCCAGGGACGTACTTGCCGAGGTGTCCGATGTAATACGCCCGCAAAGTCTCGCCAAGCCGCGCATCCTGACTACACACAAGGAGCAGCCGCCACCAGAACAACCCCGCCGGCAACAGGCCCGACAGGTACAGCCCGCAAGCCGCCAAGAGCCACCACGGCCGTAGCGCCCATTCGTGCTCGCCCAACTGGCGCCAGGCGTCGACCAGCGTGCCGCGGACGAACCAAACGACGATTGCCAACACCAGCAGCTTGGCAACGAGCAGGATTCGCTTTTTGGCGGGTTTGGCGAGTTGCTTCACGAGGCGGGTCCGTGGGGTGTGGCCCTCATAGTAGCACGCCCTCGCCCGAATTCCAACCCCCCGGGCTACTCGAACTGCCGTCCCCTTGGCTCGCTCGATCGAATATAATCGGGCCGTTCCTCCAATTCCTATTCCAAGAGCCCTCCGGAGCGCGTCGCCATGGCCAGAATCGTTTCGTTTGCCGTACTGCTGATCATCCTGGTGGCTATGTCCATCCTGTTCTTCTGGGTCATGGCAGACTTTATTCTGCCCCTGTTCCTGGCCCTGTTGCTCGTGGTGATGTTCGGACCGGTGCATCGCTGGTACTGCGAGAAGCTTCCCGATCGTCCTCGGATTGCCGCACTCGCTACCACGGGCACCATCTTGTTGAGCGTGCTCGTTCCGGCGGCCGGCGTGCTGACCTTGGCCGTCCGCGAGAGCATGAAGTTGTACGCGCAGATGAAGGAGGTACAAATCGACATTCGGCCCGGAATCCTGCGTGCGACCGAGTTCGTGGGTAACCTGGGCTGGAACCTCGATCCGGGCGAAGTCGAGCAGGAACTGATCAACCGAGTCCAGGAATTGCTCACGCCGCTCGTGGTGGGCACGCCCGGCTTTCTGGGAAGGCTGCTCCTCGCCTCCGGTATCATGATCCTGGCCGTCTATTATTTCTTCGCCGACGGTCCCGTCATGGTCCGCACCGTCATGCGGCTTTCGCCTCTGGACGACAAGTATAAGAGGCAGCTCGTCGAACAATTCAACGTCATCAGCCGCGCCGTGGTACTGGCCACCATCTTGGCAGCCTTGACGCAGGGGCTGGCCGCGGGCGTGGGATTCTTCTTCGCGGGCGTCGGTTCGGTGGTGTTGCTCACCGTGCTGAGCGTCCTCATGGCGATGATTCCCTTCCTCGGATCGGCCGGCGTTTGGGTGCCGGTTTGCCTGTGGTTGTTCTTCATCGACGAACGGCCCGTGGCAGCCGTCCTGCTGGCCGTCTACTGCCTGGCGTTTGTGTCGATGGTCGACAATTTCGTGCGTCCGTACATCCTGCAGGGTCGTTCAAGCTTGCATCCGTTGCTGGCCCTGCTGAGCGTTATCGGCGGCGTGCAGGCGTTGGGACCGATCGGCATTTTCGTCGGTCCCATGGTTGTCGTGTTCTTGCAGGCCCTGCTGAACATGCTGCATTCGGAGTTGGGCGATATGGACATGCGATAAGGTCCCCGATCCGGACTACCACCCGACCACTCCGCCCTTGCGGAAGCTCGCCTGTTGAAGTAGGCTCGAGATGAGAGGATACACGCAAAGGGAGTCGCGCCATGGTGCTGCACAGCCTCGTGCTCGGTGGATTGCTGCTTGGGGTCGACGTCGGGTGGCAGCCGTTGCCCGACGGCGACGGGATGGAGTATCTGATTCAACTTTCGCCGCAGGATATCGAAGCGATGAAGACGGGCGAGCCCTGGATGACCGACATTCCGTCGTCGGTCGAAAACGTCCGCGCGTATCGGATCACGATCGGCAACGAGAGGCTGGAACGTATTGACCCGCCTCCGGCACTGCCGCCCGAGGAAGAACTGCCGCGCGCCATCCATCCGGCGCCGGGCACGCTGGAGCCGGGGCGGGAGCCGCAGCTTCTTCCGGAACGACAAGCCGTCCATATGACGCCCAAGCCCGGCGATGACGAGCCGGCGGCCGATTCCGAAGCGGTGCCGGACGCCGACCAGCCCAACAAGGCGAATGAGCCTCCCCCCCGCCCATGGATGCTGCTGGTCGGCACTGCCCTGGCCTTGGCCGGGTCGCTTGGCGGGAACGCCTACTTACTGTGGGTGCTTCGGGAAGCGCACCGGCGGTACAGAAGTCTGGCTGAAACCCGGCTTGAAACGCCCGCTGCGGTGTAAGGCGACATCGTGGGCGTGCGATTGTCTTGTGCCCCGCCTCGGGGACTTGTGCGCGTTACAACGGGCTCGCGCGCGTTGCGAGGGGCATTGTTCCCCCCCAAGCTTCCGCTGTGGTGACGGCAACTTGACCATACCGTGGGGTGAGGTAGAGTTGCCACAGAGCCGGAACGGGTGTTTCCGTTTCGCAACGCCGCTCGCCGGGAGGCCACGATGGCCCAGGACGCTACCGAGAAGAATTCGTTCGGCAATTCCCACTCGATCGTGGAGCAAACGCTTCGCGTCCTGTTGATCGAGAACAATGCCGGCGGCACGACGACCGTGGAGCGGCTTCTGGGCGAAGCCCGGGGGGCTATGGCGCTACGAGGCGGGCTGTTCAACGTCGTCCACATGCCTCGGCTGGATGCGGCACTGGCCCTTTTGGACCGCGACGCGTTTTCCGTCGTCCTGCTCGACCTGCAACTTCCCGGGCTCAGTGGGCTGGAAGCCCTTGAACGCGTGCGCGCCGCTGCGCCGGAAACGCCGGTCGTTGTGCTCACCGACGTGGACGACGACGGGCTGGCATTGCAGGCCATCGGCAGCGGGGCCCAGGACTTCGTACCGAAGCAACAGTTGGACCGCCGGCTCCTGTCGCGAACCATCCTGGGGGCCGTGGAACGCAAACGCACGGAAACCCAGCTTCGCCGCCGGGCCCGCGAACTGGAAATCGCCCACACGCAAATCGAACGCCAAGCGGCGGAACTCGAGCGGCGGAACGCCGAGTTGGACCGCATCAACCGGGAACTCGAAGAGTTCACTTACATTGCTTCCCACGACCTGAAGGAGCCGCTGCGAGGTATTCGGGCCTACAGCGAAATGCTCCGGGAAGATTACGACGCGGCACTCGACGACGAAGGCCGCCGGCGGCTCGACAAGATGGCCGCTCTGTGCGGGCGGCTGGAAAGCTTGATTGCCGACCTGCTTACCTACTGCCGCGTCGGCGGCATGCGGCCCACAATGTCAACGGTCGATCTGGACACCGTGGCCGAAGAGGTGCTCGACATGCTCCAACCCGCCGTCGAGGACCGTAAGGCGGAAATCGAGCTCTACGGGCCGCTGCCGCAAGTTTCGGGCGACGCCACGATGCTTGGGCTGGCGCTGGCGAACCTTATTTCCAACGGCCTGAAGTTCAATCGCTCCCGATGTCCCCGGGTGGAAATCGGCACGACCAACGGCGAGCAACCGACCCTCTACATTCGCGACAACGGAATCGGCATCGACGCTCGGCATCACGAGGCCGTGTTCGCCATGTTCCGCCGATTGCACGGGCGCCGAGAGTATGAGGGAAGCGGCGCGGGGTTGAGCATTGTGCGAAAGGTTGTCGACTCTCACGGCGGTCGCGTGTGGCTCGAATCGGAGCCCGGCAAAGGAACGACCTTCTACCTGGCGTTGCCGCCCGCGACGGCGACCGGAACGATCGGACCGCCGCACTGGGCGAGGTGCGCCGAGGAGGCTGAATCCAAACGCGGCAAGCCGACAGGCGAGCGGGGATCGTGAGGCACCTGTTTCCGTTCCCTGTTTCTGTTGCCCACTCCCGCGTCGATCGGCCGGCAACCAGAGGCGATGCAGGCGGTCGCGAAGGCGATGCACTGGCCATGTCGAAGAAACATCGCCGGAAGCGACGGCTCATCGTTGGGAAGTGTGCACCCAGCGAATTCCGCGCAACACGAGTTTCGGGTACACCGGGTTGGACCATGCCTGGTTGTCGTGCCCGAGCATCAAGTAGAACACGGGACTGCGGCCGTATTCGGTCACCCATGCGATTTCCGGGTTGCAGTCGGGGTGTTTGCTGCGCAGCAGTACGTGCACCTCGGGCGACACATACAGCCCGCCGTACACCTCGTCGAGAATCACAAAGTCGTCGATGCCTTCGGTGATCGGGTGCTCCTTGTCGGCAACGACGACGGGAATGCGCTCGCCGTGGCGCCAAGTCGATTTCGGATAGGTCTCTCCGTCGATTTCCATCTGTTTCCAGACCCATTGCCCTCCGAGCACATTGCGATATCCATCCCATTCCGGCCGGCCGCCGATGGCGTGGTGCAGCGCGACGTACCCGATGCCGCGTTTGAGCAATTCGTCGAAGGCCTGGTGCTGGTCGGCGGTCAGTCCTTTGACCATGTCGTACGTGACGATCACGTCGAACTCTTCCTCCAGACCCGGTTTCAGCCGGTCGGCCGCCTCGGGAAACTCGGCCGTCGTCACGCGAATGCCTTCCAGCCGGTCGAACATTTGGAAGAAGTTCGTTTTATCGAAGCCGTGCCCGCCGTGGAGCAGTAGCACGCGGATAGGCTCCTCGCCGCTCGCCGCGCCGGGAAGCGACCCGACGAGGGCGGCGATGCACACAAGAACGAACGCGAATTGCAAGAATCGGAGTGCCATGACGTTGCCTTTCATACGGAGAGGTTGTCGAACAAAAACGGACCCGTCGCATTCAACAGTGGCGCAAGCTTCCAGGTTGCGGTTTGCACTACACGCAAGCTGGAAGCTTGCGCCGCCTACTTCTCGATCCTACCCGTCGAGCGACCACCTTGCCTGCCGCAACACCGCGTTGGTTGAGCCCTTCATGACCTCATACCATACCGTCACCAGCGATCCGTCGTCAAGCTGCACGGTGGAGGGATAGCCGAGGTCGCCCGTCCCGTCGCCGGAAAGGACGATCGGCTCGGACCACGTTCGGCCGTGGTCGTCGCTCAGCCGCGCGAGGTTGCCGCGGGGTTCGCGGCGGTAGCCGTAGGTCATCAGCAGCCGGTCGTCGCTCAGCCGCAGCAGGTGGGAGGGCAGCCCCCACACCCCGATGGGCCGGGGCACCGACCAGGTCTTCCCGCCGTCGGTCGACTCAGTTTGGATCGTCTCCTGGGCGTTTGCCGGGTTATGGTTGCGTATCTGCACGACCAGCCGCCCGTCGGCGGCTTCGACGGCGTGCAGTTCGTGGTAGGCCTGGGGGTTGTCGCCTTCGCGCGTCGGGATGGTAGCCAGCCAGTGCCAGGTTTCGCCGTCGTCGTTCGACTCGCACACGCCGATGCGCCGCTCGCCGTGCCACAATTCCTTGCCGGCGTACAGCAGCCGGCCGTCGGAAAGCTGCACCGGCCCGTGCGGGCTGTTGACTTGGCAGAAATACCGCCCGGAAAACGTTACGCCGCCGTCGGTCGAGCGGATCATCCATACGCTCAGCGCGGCCTGCCGCTGCTCGGCCGTGGCTCGGGCGTGCGCCGCCTGCCAGCGGGCCAAGCGCTGCTCGGGCCAGGCCCCCGGTTGGCCCGGCTCGATCTTCTCGGCCCGGGCAAGCTGCGGCTCGTAGGCTAGCGAGGTGAACGTCGTGATGAGAATCGAGCCGCGGGCCGTCTCCAGAACGCCGGCGTCGCGATCGTCAATCGGCCCGTCCATCACCACCCGCGGCCAACTCCACGACTCGCCCCCGTCACGCGACGTCATGAGTTCGACCCGGCCGAACGGGCACACGTGGGCCTCTCGCCCGCCGGAGCATACCAGCAGCAAGTCGCCGTTTCCTCGCCGCGCCAACGTGGGCCAGCCGTGGAACAAGTGCGGTTTGTAGCTGATGACCTTCCGCTCCCCAACGGTCGCCGCCGGCGCGCCGAAGGCCCTCCCCCGCACACCAACGGCGGCACACGCGATGGCGGCCCCGCTCGCCCGCAATATCTCCCGACGATTGATCAACGCCATAGCCTCACCTCCTTCGCTGTCGTGGG
>CAYPWB010000005.1:12922-41677 GCA_964414315.1 uncultured Planctomycetaceae bacterium
CGCTCTACTCCGGAACCGCTTCATCAAGCTCTTTGACCATCTCCAGCAGCCGGTCGACCAGCTTGACCGACGCTCCCTTTTCCATCAGGCTCGTGCCCAGCCAGGTTTCGTAGCCGCCCAACTCGTGCTGCTCCGGCGTAGGCAGGTAACCATAGGAACCGTTGCCCAAGGAGATGGTCAGCGCCGGCTTCAAGGGGCTGCGTTCCTTCAACTCCAGGCCGATCTCGGCGAATACCTCGAACGGCAGCGCCGCGATGCCTACGGGCCCCACCCGCAACGCCTGGACCGGCACAGCCACCTCGTCCGGTCCTTCGAGCGAAAGCAACACTCGCTCGGCGTAGACGCGTTCGCGGGAATGGTAGGCGGGCTCACCCTCGGGCTTTTCCAGCACCGCTCGCAAGTACGCGAGCTTCTCCTCGTTTGGCCGGCGGACCTTCAGCACCACGTCGTCCAGCGCGGCGCCCAGCGGCACAAACTCCTGGTAGTCGAGTTCCTCGCAGGCCGCAAGCACGGCCTGCGCCACGCCCTCGGCCACCTCGCGCATCTTTCCGTAAGGCGGGTATCGCTCGCCGCGTTCACGAAAATTGATGTTGTTGATGTCGCCGCTCGTGCCGTTCGACAGGATGCCGACGAAGGGCGGGTCGAGCCGATCGGCGCCGAATAGTTCTTGAATCCGCTCGGCAAAGACGCCGAAGTAATCGGCTGAAATGTGCCCCGCCGGTACGCCGCCGACATAGTGCAGCGAGTAGTTGGCCAGTAGGGCGATCGGCTGCCCCTCGATCGACTGGACGGACACGAAGACGATTTCCGGGTCGGTCGGGCCGGCGGGCTCGATCAGGGCCTCGCTGCCGCGCGGCGGATTCATTCGCGCTTGGTCCATTCCGCCGAAAGGGTTCCGCAGATGAGCGCCCGGCTTCATCAGCCAGCGCCGGTTGAACACCTCATCGGGCAACTCGGCCCGGCCGAAGCCGATGCGCGCGGGCGCAAGGTTGTTGATCGCGCATCGCACGCCGTCGGCCATGCGCCTGGCGATGAAACGCTGGTAATCGGTCAACTCCTCCTTGTACACCAGGCGGTTGGGCGTTCGCGCACTGGCGGCCGAATGGGTGTGCGTTGCGGCCAGCAGCACGTGCGCGCCGGGAATGCCCGTCTCGTCCTCGATCCAGCGGCGTGCGGCGTCGGCCACTTCGCGCGGGAAGCCGAGGTTGTCGGCCACCACGACGGCAAGCCGCGTTGTCCCGTCGTCGAGCACGAGGCATCGGGCCCAAAGCTGGTCGTGGATGTGCGTGGCCGGCTGCGGCGCCCAGCCGCCGATGATCGGCAGCCCAAGCGGCGGTGTGATATTGCTCTTCGCCGCCCCGGCTTGGAAGACCCGATCGGAGTCGGCAGCCGGCCCCATCGCAGGGAAGCCGAGCATGCCGGCCACGGCCAGCAGAACAGCCGCCCATTGCAGACGCATCGCGATTGGAGTACGCATTGTGTCTTCCTCCAAGTTTCAGGTTTCGTAGCCTTTTACGGGGGACCGTTCCCTTCGGCCGGCAACGGGACAGGCCCCCGGCCGGCCTGTGCACAGTTACTGCAGGGGCAACGGGCGGCAACATGAAGCGTGAACACCAACAAACTGGCCCCCTGCCGATGTCGATTATAGCACGTCGGGCCGGAGGGGAGTATACTGCACCACGGATACCATGGTTTCGCACATCCTCACCGTCCAACAGAAAGCTTCCTGCCATGACGCCCTTCCGCTCCCGAGACCAATTGCCCGCTTGCAAACCGATCTGGCGTATTGCCTTACTCCTGCCGGCCATCCTCCTGCCCTGGCCTGGTCGGGCGGGTGCGGAGCCGCCGGCTCGCTCCGCGCCGCCCCCTCGGCCGCGGTTGGGGATGAACCTCAACGGCCCGGCCGATTGGAATACGGAATTGCCTTTTGTCGACGTATTCCGTCTCTCGCGCCGCTGGATCAGTCAGCGAGAGGGCGCCGCCTGGGGCAAGGGACCGGAGTTGGAACTGGACGAACACGGCTGGGTCCGGCGCCTTGACTCCGACTGTTGGGCCGAAACACTGCTTTGCACCATCGAGGGGGGGCACTATCCGGCGGGACGCTATACCGTCATATACGATGGGCAGGGCGAAATCGACTTCTGGGGCGCCGCCACGATCGCCTCGCGCGAGCCGGGACGCATGACCATCGACGTCGACCCCGAACGCGGCGGGTTCTTTCTGCGGTTGAAGCATACCGACCCGGATGATTATGTCCGCAACATCCGTGTCGTCATGCCCGGCTTCGAGGAAACCTACCGCGAGAATCCGTTCCACCCGGTGTTCCTCGAACGGTGGAAGGGGATCGCGTGCTTCCGTTTCATGGACTGGATGCACACCAACGGGTCGACCATCGCACAATGGTCGGACCGCCCCACGCCCGAGAGCGCCACGTTCACCGATCGGGGCGTTGCGCTGGAGGTGATGATCGACCTGTGCAATCGGCAGCAGGCCGACGCATGGTTCTGCATGCCGCACCTGGCCGACGACGATTTCGTCCGCCGATTCGCCCAAATGGTAAAGGAGCGGCTCGATCCCGAGTTGAACGTCTATGTCGAGTACTCCAATGAAGTGTGGAACAGCCAGTTCCCGCAAACGCGGTATAGCTGGGAAATGGCCAAAAAGCTGGGCCTGGGGCCCGAGGAGCGCCCCTGGGAAGGCGGTGGTATGTTCTATGCCCGGCGTTCCGTACAGATCTTCAAAATCTGGGCCGACGTGTTCGGCGGCACCGACCGGCTGGTGCGCGTCATTGCCTGGCAGTCGGGCAATACCCACTGGATGGACAAGATCGTCCTGCCGTTTGAGGACACGTACAAGCACACCGACTCGCTGTCCATCGCACCGTACATATCGATGAACGTTCCGAAGTCGGGCAAGGAATTGACCGCCGACGAGGTGGCCTCGTGGCCGCTCGACCGCGTGCTAAAGCACCTGGAAGAACACTCGCTCCCCCGGGCCATTCGCGCCATCGAAGCCAGCAAGGAGGTCGCCGAAAAGTACGGCCTCACCCTGACCGCGTACGAGGGCGGGCAGCACATGGTGGGCGTGGCGGGCGGCGAGAACAACGAGACGATGAACTCGCTGTTCTTTGCAGCCAACCGGCACCCGCGCATGGGCGAAGTCTATCGCCGCTACTACGACGCCTGGACGGCCGCCGGCGGCGACCTGTTTTGCTATTTCTCGTCGGTGGGCCGATGGAGCAAGTGGGGCAGTTGGGGCATCCTCGAATACTACGACGACAACCCGCGGCAGTCGCCAAAGTTCCTTTCGACCATCGGCTGGGCACGCCGGCAGGGGCAAGTGGTTCGGGTGCCCGAGTGAGATTACGGCTTGCCTTTATCTTACCCAAATTCCCCAAGCCCTCACCCCCGGCCCCTCTCCCGAAGGGAAACGGGAGTTTTCCTGTAGCCTCTCAGAGGCATTACGCGTCGACGGCTTGCCCCACTTCGCCGGGCTCGAGGGCCCCGCGCACCTCCTGCAGTACTGCCGAAACACGACGGTCGAGCGTGTCCAATTCGGCCAGCAGTTCGTCGTGCTTCCGGTCCAGTTCCAGAATGGTTTCCAGGTGGGTCAGGTTGACAAACGGCGACTCAGGCATTGAAATACACTTTGGGTCAAGTTGGTGGGGCGAGTCGGCAGGCCTGCCGCAACCGGAATCTGAAGGACGCGACGGCCATACAGGCGTCATCGTCCGACCGGCACGCCGTAGGTTAGCACACCTGGCAAGACGCCGCTCCGCCAGTCAACCTGGGAAAACCCTTCCGATTGCGCGGACTTGGCGGGAATCAATAATCCGGCCTTGAATGATCGATAAGGGTGGACAGCACCCCAAACCGCGGAGTATACTCAGGAATTACCGTGCGAGTCGGCATGGTCATTGTTGGAAACCCTGAAGCAATCTTTCGAAAAGGGAGGACTGAGTGGTAAAACTGACGTTGCGGGAGCGAGAGTCTGTCCAGGAGGCCGTCCGACGCTTCCGAAAGCTAGTGGAGCGAAGCGGGATCAAGAAGGAAATGCGCCGCCGGGAGTATTACGAGAAGCCCAGCGAGACCAAGAGGCGCGCCAAACTTCGGGCCGAGCGTCGCTCGCGTCGAACCCGCCTGCTGGGCAGCCCCTAGGTCGGACAGCCGTTCTTTCTCGTTTACCGGGAACTTGCAGGCGGCCAGAGTGCGCGCCGCAGGGGTGTATGCGCTCGTTGAATCGTGACTGCGGCAGTTTCGTCGCCCGGCTTTGCGTGCCGCGGAAGAGAGTCCCGTGCCGCCGAACGAGCGGGCCAAGGGTGGGCAGCGAGGACGGGGGCCATTCTTCGGGTTGGAGCCTACCCTGGGTCGCTTCGGACAAGAGGGCGACCCGATTCCACTTCAAGGTTGCCGGCTGAGGCTGAAGATGGGCAGCAGCAGCGCGAGGCCGATGGTTCCGACCACCGCACCCATTACCGCGATCATAATGGGCTCGATCATGCTGGTGGTCGCCTTGATGGTGGTTTCCACTTCCCGGTCGTAGTACGCGCTCACCCGCTCCAGCACGCTGTCGAGCTTGCCCGTCTCCTCGCCCGAGGCGATCATCTGTACGAGCACCTTGGGAAACAGCGGGTTCCCTGCCAGCACCTCGCAAACGCGTTTGCCGCCGGTTACTTCGTCGAGCACGCTCGCCCACAACCGCTCGTAGTAGTAGTTGCCCGACACTTCCCCCGCCAGCTTGATGGCGTCCATGATGGGCACCCCGCTTCCGAGCATGGTGCCCATGGTGCGGATGGATCGGCTGATGGTTATCTTGCGCGACATGGGCCCGATGATGGGCGCGTTGATTCGCGCCCAGTCCAAGGCACGTCTTCCGGCCTCGGTTCGTTTGCCGTACACGAAGGCCGCCAACAACGCCGCCGCTCCGGCCAACCAAAGGTACCAATGGCCGAGCAACGCATCCGAGACGGCCATCATCAGGAGGGTAGGCCCGGGAAGCTCGGTGCCCCTCGCCTGAAACATGGGGGTGAACTTAGGCAGGATGTAGGTGAGCAGGAAGATGGTCACGCCGGCGGCCATCACCATCATGATGGTGGGGTACGCCATGGCGGCGCGGACCTTTGCCCGCGTTTCGACCTCCTTGCGCAGATAGTCGGCAATGCGTTCCAGCGTGGTCGCGAGCGTTCCGGTCGCCTCGCTTGCCTTGATGAGCGAAACGTACGTCTTGTCGAAGTGCTTCGGGTATCGGGCCAGGGCCCGCGAAAAATCCTCGCCCGCCTCGACCCGGTCGCGCAGGTCGGCCAGCACGTTCCGTAACGTTGGATTCGTCTCCTGCTCGACGATTCCCGAAAGGGCCGTGGCCAGCGTGATTCCCGTATCGACCATGATGGCCAATTGGCAGGTGACGTAGATGATGTCGTTCTTGGAAACTCGCTGCGGGAATAGACCGCCGGCGGCGTCGGCCTCGTCGATTTCGAGCACTTGAAAGCCGTCGCGGCGGAGTTGCTGCGAAGCATCGTCGGCGCTCGCCGCCTCGATGGTTCCCTCGTGCGTGTTTCCGAGGGGGTCGCGTACGCGGTATTCGTATTCCATGTTACTCTCCCGACTCGCCGGCCACTTGGAAAACCTCTTCAATGGTCGTGAGCCCCTCGCGGACCTTCCGGAAGCCGTCCTGGGCCAGGGTGACCATGCCCTGCTTCGCGGCGAGCCGACGGATGGCGCTGATGCTCGGGTCGGACACGATGGCGTCGCGCAGTTCGTCGGTGATGATGAGCAATTCGTGTACGCCCAGCCGGCCGCGGTAGCCCGTATTTCGGCAACTCTTGCAGCCGACGCCCTTGTAGAACTGGTCGAACTCGACGCCCATCTTTTCCAAAGCCTTGCGCACCGTGCGCGGCGGCTCGAACACCTGACGGCATTTTGCGCAAACCCGGCGTACCAGACGCTGGGCCAACACCATGTTCAGCGCAGCGCCGATCAGGTACGATTCGACGCCCATGTTGATCAACCGCGTAATGGCCGACGAGGCGTCGTTGGTGTGCAGCGTGCTGAACACAAGATGCCCGGTCAGCGCGGCCTGGATGGCCATGCGGGCCGTCTCCTCGTCGCGCACTTCGCCCACCATGATGACGTCGGGGTCCTGCCGCAGCAGCGTCCGGAGGGCTTTGGAGAAGGTCAGTCCGATCTTCGTCTGCACTTGGAACTGGTTGATGAGCGGCAAATGGTACTCGATCGGATCCTCGACCGTGCAAACGTTGTTTTCCATCGAACTGATGGAATTCAGTGCAGCGTATAGCGTGGTCGATTTTCCGCTGCCGGTCGGGCCGGTAACCAGGATGATGCCGTTGGGGGCGCGGATTGCCTGCTGGAATCGGGTGAGCACGTCCTCGCCGAAGCCGAGGTCTTCCAGGTTCAGCGATACGGCCCGCGTGTCGAGCACGCGAATGACGGTCTTCTCGCCGATGGCGGTGGGGAACGTACTGACCCGCAGGTCGATCTTCCGGCCCTCCAGCAGCACGTGGACCCTGCCGTCCTGGGGCAGCCGCCGTTCGCTGATGTCCATGCCGGCCATGATCTTGATGCGGCTGGTCACCGCCGGCAGGAGGTGCTGGGGCACTTCGAGTGACTTGTATAGCCGCCCGTCCACCCGGTACCGCACCCGCATGCACCGTTCCGCCGGCTCGATGTGGATGTCGCTCGCCCCTTCTTTGACGGCGTTGAATATCACGTAGTTCACCAGCCGAATAACCGGCGACTGGCCGGCAATTTCCTCGACGTCGCCGATGTCTTCGATAGCGTCTTCGATCAGGGTGACGTCGCCGCCGTCCGATTCTTCGATGATGTCGTCGATGACGAACACCTTCGAGTTCGGCAGCGTGGTGATCATGCGCCGAATGTCCTTCGGCGTGGCCGCCACGATTTGCACGTGCGCATTGGCGATCGACCGGATCTCGTCGATCAGGAACAGGTTGGACGGCTCGGAAACGGCAATGGTCAGCACACCGCGAACCAGAAACAGCGGCAGCACCATGTTCTGCTCGATGTAGTCGCGAGGCAGAACGTCGACGACTGCCGGATCGAAGAGGCGGGCTTCGAGCTTTGCGTAGGGAACCCCGTATTCCTTGGCCAGGCACTCGACGATCTGGTCCTCGGAGCAAAGCTCCAGTTCCACCAGAATCTCGCCGAGCAATCGCCCGCGATTGTCCTTCCGCTGCATCTCCAGCGCATGCGACAGCTCTTCCTCGGCCAGGTACCCCCGGTCGAGGAGCACGTCGCCCAAACGTCGTGGTGCAAGGTTGGTGGTGTTCATGGCGGCATAGGGGGAGAGTTCGGCTTCAACCTATCGGAAGCTCTTCACGGCATCGACAACATTGTCGAACACTTCGAATTGCTGGTCGAGCCGAGTGATTTCAAAGATTTTCCGATTCACCGGGTTTGTGGTCGCCAACTTCACGCCGCCCCCGCGGTCCTGCATCCGGTCGTGTACTTCGAGGATGGCTTCAAGCCCGCGGCTGTCGAGGGTCTCCGTGTCGTCCAGGTCCAGGACGATGTTCTCGCGATCCATTCCCGATACATGGGCGGCGAACGAGTCGCGCTGTTCGCCGCCGAGTTCCTCGGGCGCATGCACCACGATGACGTTTCCGAACACCTCGGTAGGCAAGTTCATGGGAGCTCCCGGTCAAACCGCGTCTTGAACCATCTGCTCGCACAGGACGGCGTCGACCTGCTTGAGCAATTCTCGAGGGCTGAACGGCTTGGCGATGACGGCGATGACGTCGAGTTCCTCCGCCAGTTCCTCGTGGCTCAACTCGTAACCCTTCGCAGTCAACATGAGGATCGGGACGTGCGCGGTTCGGTGGTCCTGCCGCATCCGGCGCACGAGCCCCACGCCGTCCAGACGAGGCATTTGGCAGTCGGTTATGAGCAAGTCGGGCGCCTGATCCTGGACGAGTTGCCAGGCTTCCTCGCCGTCGCCGGCGGTTCGGACGCTATAGCCGGCCCGTTTGATTTTGAACTCGGCGGCTCGCAGGATGTGGATCTCGTCATCGCAAAGTAGGACGCGTTTCGACATGTTTGGAAATCCTTGCGGGTGGAATGGAGCGGAGGACCGGATGCTTTCTATCCGCCGCTGGTTGCCTTGGCCCCGCGGCCGTTGGCGGTCATTTGTCCGGCGCTCGGCAGGATGACGGCGAAAGTGCTCCCTTCGCCTTCCCGGCTGTCGACGGTAAGTCGTCCGCGGTGGACGTCTTCCACGATGTGTTTCGCCAGCGGCAGCCCCAACCCCGTGCCGGGCGCCATCTGTTTGTCCTTGTTCACGCGGTAAAACTTGTCGAACACTCGACGGCAGTCCTCGGCACTAAGGCCCACGCCGGTGTCTTCGATTTCGAAGCGGACGTCGCGGTCGTCGAATCGGCTTCGGAGCGTAACCTTGCCGCCCGAGGGGGTGTACTTCACCGCGTTCGACAGCAGGTTGATCGCCGCTTGCAGCAGCATGTCGCGATCGGCCAGGACCCCAAGATAGAGGGGACTGAGATCTTCGGCCAGTTCGACGCCTTTGGCCTCGGCCGACGGCTGCACCACGTGCAATGCCTCCTCGAGCAGCTCGTTGAGCGACTGGTGCGCCTTGCTCACACTCACCACCCCGGCCTCGATCCGGGCGATGTTCAACAGATTCTCCACCAGCCGCTGAAGCCGGTCGGCCTGGCTGTTGATCACGTCGAGGAACTCTTCGCGGGTTTCCTCGTCCTCGGCGTCGCCGTCGGCCAGCAACTCGACATACGCCTTGATGCCGGCCAGCGGGGTCTTCATTTCGTGGCTCACCGCCGAGACAAACTCGGCGTTCCGCTTCTGCAGCGCCTTGTGGTCGCCAATGTCGCGCAGCACGGCCACGACGCCGCTGGCGGAAAGGTCAGGGTGGCAGCGGTCGGTTTCCTGCCCTTCGAGCTTCGTGGCGGTGACCCGAAACGAGCGGGTGGTCCCGGCGTTGTCCACCAATTCCACTTCCTCCGACCGTTCGCCGGGCGTCTTGCGGTGGGCCGTCGCGGTGAGAAACTCGACGAGCTTCTCGCAACGCACCATCTGCCGAAGGGCCCGGGTCTCGGCCCGCTCGTCGGCACGGTCGAATAGTTCCTCGGCGCTGGCGTTGGCAAGCACAATTTCGTCGTAGTCGTCGATGGCGAGGATCGGCTCGGCAAGATTCGCGAAGATGCTCTTGATCTTCTCGTACTGCGCGGTTGCACGGCCGCAACGAATCTCGAGCGCCGCCCGGCTGTGCTCCAGGTCTTGCAGGCGCTCCCGGTATTGCGCCAGCGCACTGCCGATCCGTGCCGCCAGGGCATGCCAAGGGTGGTTCGCCGAGAGCGGCGGCAGCCAGGCCGATTCGGGACTGGAGGCGTCGCGCTGGGCCGCCGCGTCGCACAACGCCGCAATGTACTGCTCGAACTGCCGGCGGATACCCCGTGCGCTGATTGCCCATGCTCCGACAGCCGTGCCGACAAGCAGGACCGCCAGCGTCAGCAAGGCGGCGCGCCCGATCCAAGCGTCGATTCCCAAGGACCGGTCGGCAAGCCAGGCTGCGCACAACGACCCCGAAACGACCAATGCCGTAGCGGAGATTATCGTGCTCGCTCTGAGTTCACCCATTCCCGTTCGCCTGGAGCCAGCGGCGCGACGAAGGAGAATGCCGCCTTGCGGCGGGCATACCCGCTGGAAATACGGTTTCCGGGCGGGGCGGGTCGCAGCGAACTCATCGCTGCGGGTTCCGCGCTTTCGGGCGAAGTGCGGCGGCGCGCTCGAAGTGGATCACCGCCGCGGAAGGCTGCCCGAGTTTCTCCAACGTACAACCCATTAAAAGGTAGGACAGTGCGTTGGAGTTGTCCAACGAAAGTGCTTGACGCACGGCCACCTGCGCGGAAGCATAGTCGCCCAGCCGATAGTAGGCCGTGCCGAGCGTCCGATGGACCGCCGCGGCCTCAGGGAAACGCTCCGTCGCGGGGCGAAGCAGTGCGACTGCCAATTGTGGGTGGTTCTGCTCCAGCGCCGCAACGGCTGCGTGAACGGGGATGTGCCGGTTTTGCGGATCGGCCGCCACGGCCGCTTCGAATTCAGCCTTGGCGGCCTCGAGGTCGCCTTCGGCCAAGGCCGCCCCTCCTGCTTGCAGCCTCGCGTCCGCCTCGGGCCCAAACGGCGACGGCATGCCGTCTTTGACGGCCGCACCGGTCGAAGCGGTCGGAGCGGCGGCATCCCAAACGGCCGGTACCGCATGATCGACCGCCGGCGGCATGGCGGGCATTCGCTCGCCGCGGCGTCGTTCTGCATTCTCGTCCTGTCCGGCCGGGCCGCCGTCGGCCGCGATCGCCGCCTCGTGCGCGGAGGCGTATCGTTGAAACTCGGGACTCAACTCGGCCGATCGTTCATAGTGGGCGCGGGCCTCGTCGGGGCGTCCGGAGGCGTCGAGCAACACCGCCATGGCGTGGTGCACCCGAGGATCCGACGGGTACTCCCGCAAAGCATGCTCCACTTGCGTGAACGCTTCCGGGCGTCTGCCGGTCAGCAGCAACACTTCGGCCAGCAACAGCCGTGCGGCCTGGTGGGACTCATCGCGCCCCAGCACGGCGCGGAGCGTGTGCTCGCTTTCCTGATAGTCGCCGCGTTCGAGCGCCGCCTCGGCCGCCTCCACCTGGACTGCGTTGCGGCGGGCGTCGAACTCGCGGATCATCGCTTCTTTGCGCTGTTCAGAACGGCCCCCCGAATCAGGCTTCGTCGGTGCGAGGATGTTCTCGCTTAGGCTGGAGCAACCTCCACAAGCCAGCACGAGGAGCGCCGCCACCCGCCAACCCATGTGAGTGCCGCTCTGCAACCGCCCAATCGATGCGCTTTCGTGTCGGCTCATGGGAGTTTCCGGGGTTTCGAGATATCTTTCTGGTAGCCGGACGTGCCGGGTTCCAGGGGGTGCAGCGGCCCGGACACCCGCCCCACCGGCTCCTCGGCCGTCCCTCGCAGTTCGTCGAGCAGCCAATCATCCATGCGGGGTTGGTCGAGCGGATTCGCCTCGGCTGTCCAATTCGGCGGGTCGGAGAGCGTGTGGTCGCCGTACGGCCTGCCCAGCCAGATGTCGCTCCGCAAGTCGATGGCGGCCCGATAGCCCGGCAGGAAATGCACGGCCATCTCGGCGAATCGCAACGCCGTATCGCGGTCGCCGTTGGCCCAAGCGTTTTGGGCCAGTCGGTGGTAGCGTTGCGCTACGTGCCGGCGGTTGAACGGTTCGAGCTTCTCACCCACCACCTCGTGCCGCCGGTGGAATTCGGCGGCGGTACGCGCGCCCTCGCTCCCCATGTCGGGTTCGTACACGATGTGCGGGGTAATCAGAACGAGCACCTCCTGCCGCTCGGTCGTCTCGGAACTGCTGCGAAAGACGAACCCTACGGCCGGTAGATTCCCAAAGAACGGCAATTGGTTTTTGGTCACCGCAATCTCGTCGCGCATCAACCCACCGACGACGACCGTAGAGCCGTCGCGGACCATCACGTTCGTGGTAACCTCGGTCACTTGCTTTTCCGGCAGCGTGAACCGGCCCTTTTCCCGAACCTCGCCTTTGGAAAGTTCGGGATGGATTTCCATGCGAATCATACCATCGGTCGAGATGAAGGGGCGAATGCGCAGGATGGTGCCCGTTTCCATGAACTCGACCGTCTCAGTGGCCGTAGTTTCGGTAACCGTCGTGCTGATATAGCCTTTCTGATCGCCGATCTGGATGTTGGCTCGCTGCTTGTTGAGCACCAGCAGTCGGGGGCTGGCAATGACGTTCGTGTCGCCGATGGTTTCCAGCGCGCTGAGAAACGCGCCCATGTTGCGGTCGAGGAACCCGACCTTCAACGCGCCCTTTTCGAAATCGAAGGCGGCCAGGGTCTGCGCCGGCGAGCCCATACCCAGCTTCACATTGCCGCTATCGCGCAGAAACTGCCAGTTGACGCCGTACTCGTCGTCGTCCTTCAGCGTGACGGCAAGGATCATGGCCTCGATATGCACCTGCAGAGGCCGGATGTCGACGTCGGCCACCATGGCATCGATTTGGGCGAGCACGGCCTCGTAGTCGCGCACGACGACCGCCTCAGCGCCGGCGAACGAGTCGCCGCCGGCCTCGCCGCTGTCGGCCGTGATGCCGCTTTCGGCCGGCGTGGAGACGCTGGATACGCCGACCCCCTCCGTCAACAACGGCGTGATGAGCTGCTGCAATTCGGCGGCGGTGATGTAGTTGGGCCGGAAAATGCGGGTGGCAATCCGATCGAACGATTGCTCCAGTGCGACGAAGTCCTCGGGCGTGCCCACAAACACAAAGCTGTCGTCGCGCCGCGCCTGGAAGCCGTTCGCACGCAGGATTGCGTCGAGGGCATCCTCGACGCCAACCTTGGTGAGCGTTGCCGAGACGGTTCCCTGCACGTTCGGACTGGCAAGGATGTTGATGCCCCCGTGGGCGCCGAGCAGTTCCAGGACGCGGCGGATGTCTTCGTTCTGAACCTGGATGGTCAGCAAGCCGCCGTCGTCTTCATGGATTCGCGAGTTTTCGGCCGCCACCGGTTGCTCTGCAGCCGGCAACTCGTCGGGCTCGGGTAGAGGGGCCGGTTCTTGCACGTCGGGGGCGGGAGCCTGTGCGATCGGCTGCTCTGTGCGCCGCAACTCCTCGACGGCCTGCCGGAAGGTATCCTCGATAGCCCCAATCGATATTTCCTGGCCGTACGCACCGGACGGCGCCACGACGCCGGCCGGTTCGTCGGCCGACGAGCCGACCGCGAACGTGGGCGGGCCGAGCCGTACCATCGCGGGCGCGTCCGCTTCGCCCGATACTTCGGCGGGTAAAGGAGTCTTCGCCGGCTCGCGCACCAGGGTTTCGCGGTTTGTAGCCGTCTTCTTCGTTTCCGCCGGCGGCGGAGTGGGACGCCTATCGCCGGCCTCCGATGAAGACGGCTTAAGCGAAGCCGACGCAGCGGGAAAGGCGAGTGCGCCGGGCAAACCCGGCGGGACGGAACCCACGCTGAGTCCTACGCCGACGGCCAACGCCACGCCGGCCGATGCGAACGTCCCCAGAAGCAATCCATTGCGAATTCGATTCATCGGTCTTCCCTGACGCGTTCCGTAGAACGGCTCTCCGAGTCGTGATCTTACTGTAGCAGGACTCTCCGAGTCGTGATTTTACTGTAGCACGACTCTCCGAGTCGTGAACGACGATTCGGAGAATCGTCCTACTGCGGCACGACCTTTTGAGTCGTGTTCTCTTTTAGCATGGCTCTTTCGACCACATCCCCGCTCAACCCCACCCGCCGCGCAACTTGAACAACAAGTCGGTCGTCTTTCCGACTATCACCGCGCTTCCGCCAATCAGGGTAATGCGTGCGGCACCGGCAGTTCAATTTCTCCACTGCTCAGCTTTGGCGCGTCTGACGAACGGGGCATCGGCAGTACGTAACGCATGTCGTCTCGCGTAAGGACCACGCCTCCGTGCTGGATTTCCGCCAGAGTAAACACGTAGGCTCGGCCATCCTTCTCGAAGGTCATCTGCTCGCCCTTTCGGTAGGCCCGTCCGTTGAGGATCGCCGTGCCGCCGTCCGGCCCCACGACCACGGCGGAAACCGATGCGCCCATGTCCTCGGGGCGAACGACCGGCGGGGGCGTCGACTCCGGCGGCTCCACTTCCTCCTCGACCCTGGCGGCTTCCGCCAATTCCGGTGGAAAAAACGGGTCGCGCCCGGCCGAGTGTTCGCGGCCCCACGGCAGCCAGTTGGCAAGGAAGGCAGCCGCCGGTTCGTTGCCCCCGGGCAACGGGTCAACGGGTTGCGTGCGAGGGTCCTGCTCCATCCACTGGACAACTTGCTGCCACGGGTGATTGGCCGGTGCCGGCTGCGACGCTTTCGCCGGGGACGCAACGGCCGCCGGAAAGCCGGGCAATCGGGGCACGCCCACCGGCGGCGCTTCGACCATCGCCGGGGCTTCGCCACTTGGCGCAAACCATCCCCATAGGAGCGGAGCCCAAAACCACAAGGCCACGACGCAAAGGGCGCCGAGCACCGCAGCCTTTGCGGGGTGCGCGGCAATCTCTCGCCGCAACGTTTTTCTTATTCTTCCTAAATTCACTGCTTTTTGGTGTTTCTGGCCACCAGGTGCGTACCGGAACACGACTCCTCAGGGTTATCGGCTAATCGGACTTCTCGGCGTAATCTGAATTCTCACGATTATCGGCAAAAACCACCAAGTCGAGCTTACATTGCACATGCTTCGCAGTTCCCGCAGCTTTCTCGATGTGAACCCTTTGCACCCAAAGCGCCGCGGGAATGCGTTCCAAGCCGTAAAGCAACCGGCATACGTCGCTAAAGGCTCCAACACACCCGATGGAAACCGGAACTTCGGTGATCGACTGCTTCGGAACGATCGGCTGGGGGTCGAATCGGGTCGTCTGCACGCCCGAGTGCGACTCCAGTTGGTGAATTCGGGCGTACAAGTCGGAAAGACGTGTTGCATGCGGAGTGCCCTGCCGCCATCGGTCCCGGTACTGCCGGGCCAAGCGGAGTTCTTCCTCGGCGGCCTCCAGGGTGGTCTCCATCGATTGGGCGTGCGAAAGACACTCCTGTATCTCGGCAATCTGCGATTCCAGTTCACGGGCAGTTTGCCGGCCTGGCAGGAAGACAAGGAGAACGTACGCCACGGCGCCGGCCGCAATTGCGACGGTAATCATCCAGCTTCCACGCACGGGAGTACGGCTCATGATTCTCGGTTCCAACTGGGGGCAGTTCGCCGGGGACAGAAGGGAAGACGTATTGAGTGGGGGTTAGTGTCCTGCTGGACCTGCAAGGGTGGGGTGTTCAGGACCGGTAGGCCCGCCCGGCTGGCCGTAACCGGGCCGTACGACCACCGTCGCTCGAAAACGCGCGCTCGCCGAGGAGGCGCCTTCCATTCTTTCGATCGACTCCAACTCGGCCTTTTGAAACAGGGAACGAGTCGACAACTCGCCCAAATAGCGATGCAACGCCGCGCCGTCGTCGGTGCTGCCCGTGATGCGAATGACCGTTTGCAGAGCATCGTTCCGCTGCCGCAGCTCAGCCAAATCACGCTCCGCCGGCGACAACGCCTCCATCGCGTTCTCGTCGCTCTTCGGTTGCAGACCCGGCTCGGAAGACCTGGCGGCGGTCGGCAGATCGTTCGCGATTTCCAGTTCCGTGAGAAAGAGTTCCTCGGGGAGCGGTTCCAGCAGGGAGCGAAGCAGTTGCGTGCGCGGCCAGGGGTGCTGCAAGTAGGTGAACAGGGCGGCTTCGGCTCGGGTTTCCTTGAGCGATTCCTGAACTTGGGCCAACTGGGCGCTGACGGCCGTCGCATGCTCGTACTGCGGCGCCAGCAGGGCCAACTCGACACGTAGCGAACGCAGTTGGCGGTGCTGGCCCACTGCAGCCAGGACCCCCAGGCCCAGGAACACCAGCACGACCACGACGTGCCACGGCGTCGACCGTTTTCGGGCCTGTCGGCGGTGGTACTGGGCGGGAAGGAAGTCGAGGTCGAGCATGGCTGGGCGCCCGCGTATGCGATGGACGTGTTGGTTCCGGAGTTTCGGCTGTTGTTCGAGGGTTCGGGTTGCTCCGCGCGCCGCTTGGTTGCCGGCCGACGCCTTCTTGCACTAGTTCTAGTTCAACTCTTTCAGGGCCAGGCCGGCGGCCACATCCCACTGGCCGATCCGGCTGGAAGGGCTCGCCGACTGAAAGTTTCGCAGCGGGTTGCCCAGTTCACAGGGAACCCCGAGACGTCCCTGAATCCACTCCAGCAACCCATCGCTGGCTTCCCCGCCGCTGAGGACGAGTTGCGAAATCGGCTGGCCGCGAAACGTAACGCTATAATAACGCACGCACATGGACAGTTCGCCGGCCAACTGGTCGAGGCTGGGTCGTACCGCTTCCATGATGCTGCGCGTGACCTCCGGATCGCGCTGATCGGCGCGACGGTCGCCGTTGTGGCGGCGCAAGGCCGACGCATCGCTCGGCGGCAGTTTCAAGTAGCGGGCGACGGCCTCGTCGAATTGCTTGCCGCCGTAATCGATGTACTTGACGAACATCGTGTGCGTGCCGCGGGCAATGACGACCGCCGTGGTGGATCCGCCCACGTGAACGAACATCCGCTGCTGCTGCTGATCGTCGTCACGGCGATACTGCCGCGTGTAGCATCGCAACAGGGCGCCGGGTTCCACGTCGATGGCGACGGGCGTCAAGCCGCTTTGCTCCGCAACGTCCACCAGCCGCTCCACCACCGGCTTGCGGCACGCGAGAAGGATCACCTCGCGCCGTGCCGCACCGGCTTGCCGCACGTCGGCGGTTTCCACGTATCGCACCTCGGCCTCTTGGCTTGGGAACGGCAGGCGCCCGGCCGCCTCGTTTTGGACAATCCGACTGAGTTCCTCTCCGGCGGCCTGGCTCACGCGAACGTTCTGGACGAACAGGTCGCGCGGCCCGAGGCAGAGCACGGCCCGACGGCCGCGGAACGCACGCCCCTCGCGAGCCCGCCGGATTGCCTCGGCCAACACGGAGGCATCTTCCACGTCGGCTTCCGCAGAGAGGTCCCACCGTGCCGCGTCGACCAGACGGGTGCCCGCCGCGTCGAACTGGAGCAGCTTGATCGAGTTGCTCCCGATGTGGACGCCAATGGGGCTCGTGCGGGGTTTCAGTAGTCTTACCATGAACGGTGCAGCCAGGTGGTGTCGGAGAGGCGTGCTTTCCTACGTCGCGGTCGCGTGAGCGTCGCGTAACCGTTCACAGTTCGGCGGCGCCGGCTGTGAACGGTTACAAGCCTTGCTTCGCGGGTCAGTTGCATTGGGTGTTTGTCGCCCGCTTCCGGCTTGCCCGCGAAGCCGGACGACGGGCTTGGATCATGGGCTTATGGGAGTAAGGTTCACGAGCCAGCGGGCAGGGCCGTACTCGGTCGTTCCCCCGACTTCGGCGATTCCGGTAATCGGATGCACGAACACCAGGATGTAGCGCTTCTGCTGGTCGCTTCCGGCGCCAAGCCACAGGACGGTCCAGCCGCCGCTGGTCGTTTCGCCCAGCGGCCCGAACTCGACTTCCGAAGCCGCCCGGAGGAACCAATCGAACTCGGCGGCGGCTTCCAAACGCACCCGGCCGCCCAACCGCGGCAGTTCGTCGAGCGCGACGACCATCTGCCGTTGCGGCCCGGGCAGGCGGCAAAAGGGAGAATCGGGAAGCAGGTCGAGGCTCGGGCTGCTTCCGCTGTGCTCGATCAGGTACCGGTTGTTCTCCACGTCGAACACGACGCGGTATCGGCTGTTATTCGTAACGGCAAGGCTGCGGGCATACGCAAGGTCGGTGGCCAGGATGCGGGCCGTTGCCCGAAGCTGGTCGTTGAGGCTCGGTTCGGCTCGCGGAAGGACCAGCGCCGCCAACACGCCCACCAGCGCAACCACCATGAGCAGTTCGACCAGTGTAAATGCGGCAGTACGGCGATGGGTATATCGCATGGTCGGCTCAAATGGGGCAACCTCAGGCGGCGCCCGGATTTGCGTGAAGGACAACCCGAGTCGCGGCGATTCCTTGCACTGCGTCGCCTACCGCTTGGTGTTCTACTCGGCTACCACGACGCGCAGGTTTCCGCTGCGTAATAGTTCGTTCTGCTCCTTGAGCAGTTCACGGATTTGCTGCAACTCGCCGAGCATGTCTGCCCGCTGTTCGATCGGGTTGGCGATTCGCGGCGGCCCGGACGGACCGGGCGGGCCGGCGATGCCCGGCTGATACAAGCTTAGCACGCCGTAGAACAGCACATTCGCCATAATCAGCAGGGTCCAGGCGGTGGATCGTCGCATTGTGGTCCTCCAGAGAAAGCACATAGCCCCAAAGGGCCGTCAGGGGTTCATGGTCCAACGCACCACATTCCATCGCAGCCCCTCATCGTCGGGGTGCGGCGCGTAGATGGTGCGCGCCGGGTCATAGCAATGGTATCGGATGGGGCGGGAATTCGGCGCGAAAACAATACGAGGCTCTGTCGCCAAGGAGATACTCTTCTCGAGCCACTCGGGAAACCACGGTATTCCCGAGGACCGCTGTCCCCAGAAGTCGTTCCACACGTCGCCCCACCAGTCCTCGTCGCGATTCCAGGTTTCACGGGGCCGGATGTACAGGTCGCGTCCGGCTGCATGGCCCTCGATTCGAAGTGTGATTCGATCCTGGTCGGCTGTCCGCACGTCGAAGTCGTCCAGGGCCAGGACCACCCCGGCCAGTTGGCTGCCGGACCCCGAGTGGAAACGCAGGTCGTCGGCACTGACCAGCACGGGAAGCTGGATCGGCTCGTCGGTTCCGTCCAGGGGCCACAAGTCGACCGCTTCCATCCGGATTTGGTCGCCGTGCACCTCGATGTCGGAAGAACTGCCGCCCCGCGTGAAAAGTGAACCCCGCAAGGTCACACCGCTGTGCAACCACACGGCCCCGGAGCGTGCGAAGAGCCCGGCGGGGTTCGAAAGCGGATCGGGTTGCAAATGCACGTTCTCGAGGTTTGCTCCGACCTCCACGACAGCGTACACCTTCCCGCCCGGATACAGACGGTAAGTGGTCCATGCATCGGTGTCGGGGCCGGAAAGGAGGCGCGAACTCGATGCGTCGGTGGTGCTCACTTGCAGCGCGAACTGGAGCAGGCTCCGCACGCTCGAACTCTGCTGAGTAACGGGAAAGCGGACCGGGCCGGTTAGCGGTCGCCAGTCGGGATGACCGGCGGCGCGCATTTGGTTCAACCCCAAGTGATACCACCACCAGGGATCGGTCGACCACTCGAGTTGCGAACTCAGATAGACTCGGCTGCGAAAACGGACCGGACCCTCCGCGCGGAACGGCACGCACAGGGAACAGTCGCCGGAGTCCCACTGGGAAAGCGTGTGGGCCAGGAGATCGTCCACTCCGGCGGGCGGCTCGGAGAGCGCCCGCGGAATCAACTCCACGACCGCCCGAGCGCGGTGGGTTGCGATAGTCGCCGGGTTCAGCGGGTCGGCGGCATAGCCGACGGCGTCAAGGGTTACGCGAAGCGGGTAACGGTCGTAGTCGGTATCGGCACCGGTCAGGTCCGGGTCGCCGGTGCTGAAACGGACCTCGAAGTTCTCGTGAGGACTCAACCGCCCGGTCAGCGTGGTGTCGACCCCCTTCCACTCGTTGGTATGCATCACCTTCATCGCTATCGAAAGGCCCGACAACGCGGCCGAACGCGCCGAGTTCCGGAACGTAGCGTTGCGTTGAATGCGGGCATGGATGCTTTGCGAACGGATCGAGGCGTACGACAGGCCAAGCGTGACCGCAAGCAGCAGCAGCACAACCAGCGCCGAGAAACCTTGTCGGCAATTCGGAGGTGTGGCTGCGTTTCGAATGGTATCGTGGCGTGTTCTCATCGCTCCAGCGGGTAATAGCGGGCGGCCGCTCCGAAAAAGGGAAGGGCCGTGTGGGTGCCGGCGTCGGCCGCAACTGGGACGTCGCCGGGCATCAACTGCAACTCAATTTGCAGCGCGGCCTGCCGCAGGCCCGTGCGGGAACCGTAGATCCCCCGCACCCAGGGCAATTCGGACCACTCCAGGTCGCCGCTTTGGTATCGGGCCCAATCGGCTTCCGAAGGACGCAACCGCGACTGGAATCGGACCGCCCCACGGCCCTGTGCATTGCCAAGGGCGCCCGACACACGGCACACCCGCAGAAGGCTCGTCAGCGGGAAAGCCTGCCATCGCCACGTGTTTCGGAGCGAGGCCAGTTCCGATCGCCAGCGGGCCAGGTCGTTGGGCGGGGGAACGGTGCGGGTATCGCCGGCGATCGTAACTTCGAGAAGCTGGTTCGGGGCGTACGCGTTCGGCGTGTAAAGAACCAACTCATTATATCGCGGCAGCCCGTTCGGGTCCGACGCTGTTCCGCTGGGATGCCAAACCACAAGCATTTCCGGCAGTTCAACACCGCCTTCGTATTGGGGCACCACCAGGAATCCCGGGAATTGCTCGCCGGCCGTGCATTCCTCGACGCGGCGCGAAATCCGTTCCAGCACAACTCGGGCGTGCTGTACGGCCAGCCCGTGTCCCTCGGTATACTCGTACCCCAACTGGACGCCGTGAGCCAGCGCGCCCAACGTACCGACGACCATCGCCATGATCGACATGGCAATGAGCAACTCGATCAATGTCAGGCCCCGGAAGCGACGGGACCCGGCAGAATCGTCAGTATGGCGATACATGGGCAACCACGCTTTGCAATCGAGCAAGTTCTCGCGGTGCGGTGTTCGGGGCATTGCACGTCACACGGACTTCGACCAGTCGGTAGTCGCTGGGCGCGCCGGCCGCGAGGCGGGCGGTCAAATCGGCCGGGTCGACCCGGTGAATCCGCACTTCCCAGGCATATTGGGCGAGGAGTCCGGCGGGCATTTGAAGGCTCGGAGGCCGCTGCCCTCCTTTACCGTCGTCGGTTCCCAAGGCCACGCCCCACGCGTCGCCTGGCGGTTGGCTTTCGAAGCCGTCGTACTCGTCGATCGCTTCGATCGAGGGGGCGCCGACAACTTCATTCATCAAGTGTTGCGCAAGTCCCGAGGCGATCGTTTGCCGCAGAGCGTCTTCGGTGCTTTGCAGCGAGGCGTGGACTCCAAGCAACAGGACGCTGCCGGCCAAGGCGGTGATGGAAATCGCCACCAGGGCCTCGATGAGCGTAAAGCCTGCAAACCGTACAGGCCGGGAATGGGAGGTTGATCGGATCATGGCATTGCAGGCGGACCGGCCGGGATGCGAGGTTCGGTACGGCCGACTCCGCCCCCCAAAGCACAAACATAAATGGCGGCCGGCGGGGGCCGACACGTTGGCAAGTCGTGCGATAAAAATAGGACGCGGCAGGGTCCCCTCGAGCTTCCAGCTTCCCCGCCGCGCCCACGGACGGCGCCCCTCCCCAAGGCGCACGTCCAAAGAAGCATAGCTCGGCTGCGGGGAGAGTCAAACCGGCGGCGTAACCGTTCATGGGAGACTGCCTCAGTCTTCGCGGAGTTCCTTTCGGATAAGCCCTTATTCGTCGTGAAATCAGGATGGCCCCCTTCGGCGGGTCGGTTACACCAGCGGCGGGCGAGCCCGCAGAATCGGAAATGGCGGTCTGATGCGGCGCACCGCCGCACGTTATAATGGAGCGCGTCCGACTGAGAACTCACACCCCGTCACGGGGCGCGTCGGTTTTGCCGTCTGAAACCTTTCAAGGAGCATCCCATGAACTCCCGTCCACGTCTTCCATCGTTCCTGTCCCGGCGCTTGCGACTCCTCCCGATCACCGGATCGTTGGCAGTAGCATGCTTGCTTGTTCCGGGGTTCGCCCTGAGGCCGGCTGCGGCAACGGCCCCCGCTGCCGCGAAACCCGTCAAGGTTTTTGTTCTTGCCGGACAATCGAACATGGTGGGCCAGGGCAGCATCCGTCTGATGGAGTACCAGCTCGAAGCGTCGAAAACCGACGGCCTGTTCGACCACTGGCGCGAGGGGGACGACCAGTGGGCGACGCGCAACGACGTTTGGGTGAAGTTTCGCGACCGCGCCGGGAAACTCACCGTGGGTGGCTACGCAGGCAACGGCCGCATCGGCCCCGAACTGGAGTTCGGTCGCGTCTTGGGCGATCATTACGAGCAGCCGGTGCTGCTTATCAAGACTGCGTGGGGCGGCAAGAGCCTCTTCGTCGATTTCCGCCCACCCAGCGCAGGCCTGCCTCCGGCAGAAGTGCTGGCGGGGTTGCTCCACGGCCTGCAACGCCGCAACCCGGACGCAACGCCGGAAGACGCCAAGGCGCTGTGCGGGCACTATTACCGGGAAATGATCGCCGAGGTCGAGCACACATTGGCGAACCTCGGCGAACTATTCCCCGAATACGAGGGCCAAGGTTACGAGTTGGAAGGATTCGTCTGGTTCCAGGGCTGGAACGACATGATCAACACGGATTACACCGACGCCTACGCCGAGAACATGGCCCGTTTCATCCGCGACGTACGCAAGGATCTGAAGGCCCCGCGGTTGCCGTTTGTCATCGGCCAGTTGGGCGTCGACGGGGTCAAAAACGACCTCAACCCCAAGACGGTTGCGTTTAAGGAAGCGCAGGCCCGGGCTGCGGCTTTGCCCGAGTTCAAGGGGAATGTCGCGATCGTTCCGACCGACGTCTTTTGGGACACCGAAGCCGAGGCCGTGTTTGCCAAAGGTTGGCGGGAGAACCTGGAGGAATGGAAGACCGTGGGCGACGATTACGGCTACCATTACTTGGGCAGTGTGAAGACGTTCTGCAAGATCGGCAAGGCGTTTGCCGAGGCGATGCTAGCGATGCAACCGGCCAATTGACGGCACCGGGGCGCCGGCGGCCGTCATGGCAAGAGGCAATGAGCCAGATACGCGCCCGCATAGGCTTTCGGGTCAATCAACACGCCGGCCGCGCGTTTCGTTTCCAGCCAGGGGCGCAGCGAGTCCAAGGGAACGACGTGGACCTCGATATCCTCCGAGCCGTCGCCCCCGCCCGGGCCGAGGCGTCGGGCGCTCCTTGCAAAGAAGAACGTGATCATTTCGTTGGTCATCCCGGGCGAACTGGGGCCCTCCGTCACGAGTTCCCACCGTGCCGATTCGTAGCCCGTCTCCTCCATCAGTTCGCGCTGGGCGGCCGTGAGCAGCGGCTCGTCCTCGGCGCCGGCGACATCGCCGGCGAGCCCGGCGGGCAAATCGACCACGCGGGCGGCGACCGGCCGTCGATACTGTTCGGTGAGGACGAGTTTCCGGTCGGGCGTCACGGCCGCGACGGCCACCACCCCGGCCACTTTGACGCGCTCCGCCCACTCCCAGCCGCCGTCTTCGACCATTCGCACGAACCGCCCTTCGGCCAGGATGCGTCGTTCGTTCTCGTTTGGCTTCGTCATGCTAATCGGCCAACTCCTTCGAATGGACCACACAAACCGCTTCGTATCGGGGTTGCTCCACGGCCTCTTCGATATCGCCCGGCTGCCCGGTCGATGCCGCGGCGAACGTCTTGGATGCGCCACCTGGCGAAGCCCCGCCCGACGGCGTCGAGTATGGAGAACTTCTCGCAGTAGTCGTTCTGAAGGCCGGTGAGAATCAGCGCATCCATGGCGGTTGGCAAGGTAGGATATCCTATCAGCACGGCAGGGAACGGACGTACTCGCGCAACTGGGCCAACTCGCGCTCGAAGCCCCCGGAAAGGATGGGGAATCGGCACCAGGTTTTCGGGTCGAGGTTCTCATCGTCCACGTGGAACGAGGGGGCATACCGTTCCCGCTTCCACTGGTTCCGGCACCAGAGACGGAAGAACCGCTCGACGAAGCCGCACAGTTGCTCCGGCGAGAACTCGGGGAACTCCGACCGGATTTGGCGGAACACCTCGCGCGGCGGTTGTTTGTCGCGAATGGCCGCTCGCTCGACGGCGTCGAGCACCGGGTAGGGCATCAGGTCCTCCTCGTCGGTCTGGCCCGAGTCGGGCGGACGCAGTTCGGCGGTGGGCTGGAGGCGGTTGACCGCGGCCAACTCGGGAATCGGCCCGAGGCCGGCGGGCCCGTCCGTTTCGAGCCACGCGAGCCAGCGGCGAAGGAACGCCTTGTCGATGCCCGCAATGGGCGCCAGCCCGCCGCACGTATCGCCGTCCATCGTGGCATAGCCGACGGCCGCCTCGCTCCGGTTACTCGTCGAAAGCAACAAAGCCCGCTTCACGTTGGCCAACAGCCAAACCCCCGGCGCCCGGGCTCGGGCCTGGATGTTCTGCAGTGCGATATCGTCACTTTCCCACGACAGCTTCCGGCCGAGCACGTGCTCGATGGCGTCGACATAGCCGGCCACGAAGGTGTCGATCCGCGTTTCAGAAAACTCGGCGCCGAGGGCCTGAGCTACGTCGGCCGCGGCGGCGCGCGTGGTCGGGCTGCTATTCTTTGAGGTCTGGTACACACAATGAAGCAACCGTCGCACCAGGTCGCGGCGCTCGCCGCTTCCTCGCAGCCGGTCGATGTAACGCAGCGCGTCCTGGAACCACTCGTCGCCCAACTCGGCGCAGGCAAGCTCGACCATCAGCGCCACCAGGCATGCGGTGGCCGAGGAGTCGGCCCCGCCACTCAAACTGACCACGAATCCGTGCGAACGGCTCTTACGCAGGTAATCGAACAGTCCCAGGGCAATCGCTCGGGTGAACTCCTCCTCCTTCAGCCGCGGGCTCAATTCCCATTCCGCGGGACGCAGCAGGACCCGTTCGGGCGCGACGTCGGGCCATGAGAACGGGCAGATTACTTCCGCGGTCCGGCCGGCCACCAGGTTCGGCTGGTAGCTGGCAAGCTGGGCCGACCGCATGCGCGTGGCCGCCACGTCGACCACGGCCGAGACGACCTCGACCGGCGTGTACGAGAATCGCGAGCCCTGGGCAAGCAGGCGGCCGGCCGAGGCGATCAGCGCTCCGCCGTCGTACACGGTCCGGCCCGCTTCGTTGCCCAGCAGATTCGAGTAGACGTAGCTCGTGCTGAACGCCCGGGAGCCCTCCAGAACCAGCCGCTTGCGCACTTCGAACTTGCCGAACGCGAAATGACTCGCGCTGGGGTTGAGGATCAGATCGACGCTGTGCGGCGCCAATCCGCCGCCGGGGCGGGAAGCCACCCACGCATCCTCGCAAATCTCGAACCCCATCCGAATGCCGCCGCAATCGAACACCAGGTCGCCAATCGGAACCAACTCGCCGGCAACGCGAATCTGGTCGCGCACGCCCGCCGGCCAGGGCTTGAACCAACGCGGCTCATAATGCAGGCCGTCGCCCGATAGGAATCGCTTGGCGACGATGCCGGCAATCCGACCGTCGACGGCCAGGCAGGCGCAGTCGAACACCCCGTTGCGGAACAACAGGGGCAACCCCAAGCTGACGATCATTCCGCCGGTCGACGGGAGGATTTCGGCAAGCACGTCCTGGGCAGTCGCCTGGAGCCCCGGGCTGTGGAAGGCGTCCTCGCACCCGTACCCGGTAAGGCACAACTCCGGCAGGCACAGCACCTGCGCTCCGACGGCGCGGGCACGCTCGATCGCTTCAAGAATGCGCGCCTGGTTGCCCGACCAATCCAAGGGCGTCTGGTTCAATACGGCGGCGGCGACACGAATGTGGGGCATGGCTCAGTCCGTCGGCAATTCAGGGCCAAAGCATCGGGAAAGCCGATCTGCCGCATCGTAGCCCAAGGCCGGTGGAAAAGATAGGCGGGGGCCTACGGCGGGCTGTTGTCCCATCGTAGCATTCACAACGGCCCGCAGGCATGAGCCAATTTCCCGGAGCCGGTTCCGGGCCTTTTCCGGCCCAATGTCGGTCGGGGCAGGCAAACCGAGGGGGAACCCAGGTGAAACTCCTCCTTGACACCAAGTTTTCGATCCGGGAGACTAGGCTGTCGTTTCACACGGAGCCGTCCACGGGGCGGTGGCGCGAGGGGGTTTCTCCGCTTTGCTCGAAGCGGACGGTCCCCTGGGGAAGGTTTCGCACTCATTAGGAGCATGCTATGGACTATCTGGTCGGCATCGATCTCGGCTCGACGAATCTCAAGGCCATGATCTACGATTCTTCCGGGCGAGCGGTCGCCCAGGGAACGTGCCCCACCGAGCGACTGAACCCGTACCCTGATCATCCCGACTGGGCCGTCTGGAACCCCGAGCAAATCTGGGAGGGCGTGTGCGGTTCGCTTCGGCAGGCCGTCTCGCAGCTTGACGACCCCGGCCGGGTGCGCGGGGTGGCCGTCACCGGCATGGGCATGGATGGCGTGCCCATGACGGCCGACGGCCAGTGGCTTTACCCCTTCATCTCGTGGCACTGCCCCCGTACCCTGCCGCAGCAGAAATGGTGGCTGGAGAACATCGGGGCCGACCGGCAGTTCGCCGTTTCCGGCACGCAGGTATGGGCGTTCAACACGGCGTTGCGGCTGCTTTGGATGCGCGAGCACGAGCCGGCCGTCCTGGAAAAGACGCACAAGTGGGTGCTCATCGAAGACTTCGTCAACTACATGCTGTGCGGCCGGTTCGCCACCGATTACAGCATGGCGTCGACCACGCTCCTGTTCGACCAGCGGAAACGCACCTGGTCGGAGGAACTGCTCGAAGCCTCGGGCATCGACGGCAGCCTGCTTTGCGAGCCGCTCCCCTCGGGCACGGTGCTGGGTGAAGTGCATGGCAAGGCGGCCGAGGCCACCGGTTTGGCGGCCGGAACGCCCGTCGTGCTGGGCGGCCACGACTACGCCTGCGGCATGCTGCCCTGCGGCGCGTTCGAGCCGGGCGTGGTACTCGACGTGACCGGCACGTGGGAGATGGTCGTCGTCGCGCTCGACGAGCCGGTCCTCACCCCGGAGGTGTGCCGCATGGGACCGTTCATCGACTCGCACGTCGCCCGAGGTAAATGGTGCGCCATGGGCGGCGCCGTAGCGGCCGACATGCTCGAATGGTTCCGCCGCGAGTTCGCTTTCGAGGAGAAGCAGCGGGCCGCGGCGGAGGGCGGCGCCGACTGGAGCTACCTCATGCAGGCTGCCGAGGCCAGCCCGCCCGGCGCCCACGGCGCCATGTTTCTCCCCCACTTCGCCGGAAGCTGCGTGCCGGTCGACAGCCATTCGCTGGGCGCGTTCGCCGGGCTGCGGAACATCGTCGGCAAAGGCGATATGCTCCGCGCGATGATCGAGGGGCTCGACTACCAGTTCCTCCAACTCGTGCGCGCGTACGCCGCGGGACTCGACATCCGCCCCGAAAGGTTCGTGGCCATCGGCGGGGCCATCAACAACCCCTTCTGGATGCAGAACAAGGCCGACGTGGTGGGCAAGCCCATCGAAGTGCCCGAACTGGACGAGGCCGTGCCGCTGGGCGCCGCCATCCTGGCAGGCATCGGCACCGGCGTCTACCGCGACGAAACCGACGCGTTCCAGCAAGTCTACCGCCCGGGCCGCACCTACGAACCCAACCCGCAACTCGTCGAAAAGTACGCCGCGTGGTACGACGTTTGGGAGCAGTTGTATCCGTCGCTGCGCGAGGTGAACACGGCGTTGCACGGGCAGTAGCCGATGAGCGTGTTGTGCGGGCCACCCGACCGAGTCACTGCGTCCGATGTCGCACGAAGTAGATGACCCACCCGATCGCGATTGGCAAGTTCACTAGCGAGGCAAACCATATGAAGGCGAGTCCCAAGTTGACACCAGGGCCTTTAGCCGCCTCTTTCATGCAAAGGGCGAAGTACAAATAGTTGGCGACCGCCAAGAGCATGACCACGCCACCAGCGACAGTGACGAGCGTCAGTGACAAGCATCGCCGTCTGCTTGGCCTTGGAGGGCGACTACGCCTTTGACCTAGGTCAGCCTCTCGGGTTGGTTTGGTGTCGTCGCTATCACCCATGGGCAGTCTCCATCTTTCGCGGCTGATATCCGCCTCGGCCGCCACACTTGAAGTCGTTCCTTACCGGCCGGCGCGAGGCTTACTTCGCCGACTTCTTCCCCGGCATCGGAAGGATGGTCGCGCCTTGCCGAGCCGCGAATTGCTCACGAACCGCATCGAGCCATTCGGCCGAAGGCGGGCCGTACGGGCGGAACTTCTCGATCCGGCCCTGCCCTTCATCGTAAAGCACGGCGCGGTGCTCGCTGAGGCGCGAGGCCGCCGGACTGTCGATCAGGTTGCTCGAATCGGAGGCGTTCATGCGAAACAGCACCCGCATTTCCACGTCGCGCATCGCCTGGCGGTCGATCGCCCGAGTAAGCGCATTGTAGCCGTCGCACCAGATCAGCCCGTGGATGCCCACCGCAGGCCCCCGGCGCAACACCTCGGCAAGCTGTTGGGCGGGGCCGGCCGGCTTGTCGGCGTCGAACCGGCTGAAGCCGAAGTCGTCGTCGCCTTTGACGAAGTCGCGGAAGCGGGCGAGATGGTACACCAGCACGAAGATGGGCGGGGCGTCCTCGTCGTCGTCGGCCTCGCGGCGGGTGCACTCGGCCAGGATCTCGTCCATCGGCCCCGCGACTTTCCGCGGCGAGACGACCGACACCTCGTGCGGAAGCACGCCGGCCAGCCGCTCCCACACGCCAGCGTGAGGAGCGTCGGGCCGCATGCCGTCGAACACGTAGAACCTTGCCCCGGGCGGATGCTGCGCTGCAAGGCTTACCACGCCCGACGCCAGCAGCCCAAGCGCGGCCGGCTCGTCCTGCCCGACCACCAGCAGGTTGCTCCCCCCCTGCCGCACGAACGTGGCCGCCGTCGGGCCCTTGATGGCCACCGGCGCACCCAGCCAGGCGTACGTCGCGGGCGAAGGAACCGGCCACTGCCCGGCACGAAGCAACTCGGCCAAGGGCCGATTGGCGGCCGGATCGGCAGGCACGTTGCCCTCGAAAACGATCGGTAGCTCGTAGGAGGTCCCCCGCGATTCGGCCAACCGGCCAAGTTCCCCCAGCAACTCGTCGCGTTGGCCGTCGGGCAGCCAGGCCACTTGGAACGGGTGATTCCCCTCGTACAGCCCGTTGGCGTCGTTGTAAATGGCTTCGCCCGGCCGGGTCAGCAGGCGGGCGGCCGTGTTCTCCTCGCTGAGGATCAGGTGCGAGTCGGCTTCGCTGCACTGCAGGGCGATCCGCACCGCCATCTGCCCGATGGTGCTCCTCGCGAGGGAATACGCCCCCGAGAGCGTCTGCGAGCCTAGCAGCACGTGAATACCGAACGCGCGTCCCTGCCGCACGAGCCGGTCGAGGTACAGGCCCGCGTCTTGGGCCAGCCGGTCGT
>CAYPWB010000006.1:0-41500 GCA_964414315.1 uncultured Planctomycetaceae bacterium
AAATCGCCCTTTGTGCCGCGAAAATCGGGACAGTCCCCTGTGAACGGTTACTACCCAAGCGGCAAGAACGGGCCGCGTGTGTTTCGCCGGAACGGCCCTTCGGGCGCTGCGCGCCCCACGTACCTGTTCCGTGTTTGCCGGGCTACTCGGCGCCGATGCCGTGCTGGTCGAGCTTCTTCCGGAGCGTGGTGCGGTGGAGCCCAAGCCGGCGCGCGGCGGTCGCGCACTGGCCGTGGCTGTGCGCCATGGCTGCCTCCAGCAGCGGAGGCTCGACCATCGCGAGGAGTTCGTCGTACAGGGTTTCGGTCGGTTCGCCGGCGGCGAGTCGGGCACGCGCCCACTCGCGAATCATCGCCCCGACGGCGTCGGTTTGCACCTGCCCGGCTACAAGCGAAGCCGGCATGGGCGGCGGCAGGTGATGCAGCCCGACGGTGCCGCCCCGGGCGAGTACCAGCGCGTGCTCGATGGCGTTGCGAAGTTCACGCACGTTGCCATACCACGGCAGCCGCTTCAGTTCCGCCATCGCCTCGGCCGCGATGGACGGCCGGGGTAGCCCGGCCTTGTGCGCCAGGGTGGCCAGAAAATGCTCGACCAGCGGCCCGATGTCTTCCGGACGCTCGCGAAGCGGCGGCAGTTCGATTTCGAACGTGATGAGGCGAAAATACAGGTCGTGGCGGAACTCGCCCCGCGCAGCCCGCTCGGAAAGGTTCTGATGCGTGGCCGAGATGATGCGGAAATCCGACTGCACCGGGCCGGCGGCGCCCACGGGCAATACCTCGCCGTGTTCCAGCGTTCGCAGTAACTTCACCTGGACGGCCGGTGGAATATCGGCCACTTCGTCAAGGAAGATCGTCCCACCGTCGGCCTGTTCGAGCAGTCCTTTCCTTGCTTCGGCGGCGCCGGTGAACGCACCCCGGACGTGGCCGAACAACTCGCTCTCGGCCAAGGAGGGGCTGAGCGAGGCAATGTTGACGGCGACGAACGGGCCCTCGGCTCGGCGGCTGTAGCGGTGGATCGCCCTTGCAGCCAGTTCCTTGCCGGTGCCGCTTTCGCCGCGCAGGTGGACGCAGGCGTCGGAGGCCGCCACCAGGGCGATGCGTTTGAACACTTCCTGCATGGGCGGCGACGTGCCGACCATGTGCATTTCGTCGTGTGCCGGGGCCGCCGCCACCGCCACGCCCGGTTTGTCCGTCTCGCTCAGCGCGCGCTCGATGACCCGCTGTGCCGTCTTCAGTTCGAACGGCTTGGCCAAATAGTCGAACGCCCCGTTGCGAACGGCGGTGACCGCGGTGCCGAGTTCGCCATACGCCGTCACGACCACGATGGGCACATGCCCCACCTGTTCGCGGAAGTGCGCCATGGCCGTAAGGCCGTCCATGCCGGGCAGGCGCACGTCGAGCACGATCAGGTCGGGACGCTGCTCGGCGGCCAGCCGGAGTCCTTCCTCGGCCGAGGCCGCCGTTGCGGACGAATGCCCCATCCGCTCGGCCAGCTTCGTAAAGCCCCAGCAAATGCTCTGTTCATCGTCGACAATTAGGAGGTGTGCCATGGCAGGTATTATGGCCTACCGGTTTCCTCGCATCAAGGACGCTCCAAACCTGAATGGGCCGCGAAACTCCACCGGCTGCGCCATGGATTGGTCCATGGTCAAGACTAGAAGCCCAGGGCCTTTGCAGATTAGACAACCTTTGCGCCATTGTACCGTGCGAGCATGAATGGTAAAATTTTTAGCGATCGTGTGGACGCGTGTGCGCGGTTACAAGCGGCGAGAGTCGCGAATAGGCCGTGCGAAACAAGGTCGCCCGGCGTGGACCGACCTGGAGGATATCCATGATGGTGCGTGAACAGTTGCTCAGAGACAATCGTGACCGGATTCTTCGATTGGCTGCCAAACATGGTGCCCGCAACGTCCGTGTATTCGGCTCGCTCGCCCGAGGAGAAGCGGACGAGAATAGCGACATCGACTTCGTCGTAGAGATGGAGCGGGGGCGCTCGCTTCTGGACTTGGGCGGCTTCCAGTACGAGTTGCAGGAGTTCCTTGGTTGCCGCGTCGATGTGGTGACCGAGCGGGGATTGAAGGCGCGAATACGCCAGCGGGTACTTCAGGAGGCCGTGCCCTTATGAGAGATCCGAAGCAGTGGCTACGCGATCTGCTGGAGGCCATTGCAGCCATCGAGCGGCACGCAAAATGTACCCGGGCGGCGTTCGACGAGGACGAACTTCTGCAAACCTGGTTTCTGCGACACCTCCAGATCATCGGCGAGGCTGCCCGAGCCTTGCCTGAGGAAGTCCGGGTTCTGGCTCCGAGCCTCCCGTGGTCCAAGATTATCGGAATGCGGAATGTCCTGGTCCACGGCTACTTCGATATCGACACCGACATCGTGTGGGACGCGGCCACGCGCGACGTGCCGGCTCTGAAACCCGGGGTCCAGCATCTTCTGCAGAACCTCGATATCCGGGAGTCGTAAACCCGTGGCAGCGGTTCAGCCTGCGTGAGCCTGGTACTCGGTTCCCCCAAGCCTATCGTTCGTTCGGCAGCCGCACCGTGAAGCAGGTGCGGTCGGCGTCGCGGCGCCAGTCGACGGTGCCGCCGTGGGCTTCCGCCACCTGGCGGGCAAAGTAGAGCCCCAGGCCGGTGCCGTCGGGCTTCTCGGTAACGAACGGCTCGAACAGTCGGTCGGCCACCTCGGCGGCCGGGCCCGGCCCGGTGTCGGTCACGCGCAGTTCGGTCCAGCGATCGTCGCCGCGAGCCGCTTCGATGCGAATGCGGGCCTCCGGCCGGCCGGGCCGCTCGGCCGCTTCGAACGCGTTGAGCACCAGGTTCATCAGAAGCTGCACCAGCGCGTCCCGGTCGCCCGAAACACACAGAGGCTCGGAGGCCGGAACCACTTCCATTGCCACCTTCGCGTGCCCGCACGCCGGCTGCACCAGCTCAACCGCTTCGGCCACCACGTCGTCCAGGTCGACCGGCGCGTGCTCGGTGGGCTCGTGCCGGCCGAACGCCACGAATCGCTTCAAGTACGATTCCATGAGTTGCAATTGGCGAAGCGCCACGGCCACGTTTTCGCCGTCGGCCGTTTCGTTGGGCGAATGGTCAAGCAGTTCGAGGGCCATTCGGGCACCGGTGGCCGAGTTGCGCAACTGGTGGGCCATGCCCACGCCAAGCTGCCCGAGCGTGCGCAGCCGTTCGTTTTGGCGCACCTCGGTTTCGTACAGTGCGAGGCGTTCGGTCATGCTGTTGATCGACTGGGCCAGGTCGGCAAACTCGTCGTTGCGTTTGGGCGCGGCGATGGGCTGGAAACGGCCGGCGGCGATCGCCTCGGCCTGGTTCCGCAACGCCCGAATCGGACGCACCAGCCGCCCGGCCACCGCCGCCGCCACCAGTACGGCAAACAGGCCCGTCAACGCGCCGGCCAACAGAATAGGCGCGGCCACCTGGCGGGCGACGGCCCACCAGCGTTCCCTCGGGTAGAGAACCACAAGCCACCGCACGCCGGCGTAGGGGTCTTGACCGACGCGCGGCACCACGTCGGCGAAGTAGTCGCGGCCTTGCAACTCGAGGACGCTCGCTTGGGAAAATCGCTCGATCGACGGAGGGTCCTTCCCGGCGTCGACGAGGGGCGCCACGTCGGCGGCCTCGATCGAAACGGTCGTGTACAGAACGTGGCGTCGGGCGTCGAGCACCACGAATTCGGCGCCCGAAAGACCGCTGACGTGCTCCAGCACGGTCTGGCTCAGCGGATAATGGGCGGCGGTCAGAGTGCGGACGACGCGGTCGAGGCTCTCGGCCTGATACCGGCTCGCCTCGCGCACGGCCAGGTAGGCGCTGGTCGCGGTGGTCAGCACAATGCCGAGCCCCACCACGCCGAGCATCCACAAGAGCAACTGAAGTCGGACGGGCCACCGCACGGCGTTTCTCTCATTGGACAAAACGGCCCTCCGGCTGCTTCGCCCCAAGGGCGCCTGTCCGGTCTGCGCCGGGGGCTATCAACCTGCCGCTCGGCTTACGGCAGCGCGTCTTCCATGGTGCCGTCGGTGAAATTCGACAGCATCTCCAAATGCCATTCCTCGTAGTTGATCCCAGCGGGGAATACCGGATTTGCTCCGGAATCGACGAACGCTCTGCCCATGAGCCCCGGGCTAATGATTTGGAGAGAGCGGGGATTGATCCATTCGTAATCGGTGCCCTTCGGAATCCGACTGTCTTTGAACGGAATGGAGCCCTTACCGGCATAGGAGCCATTCTCGGCCCGGTAGTAGCGGATGGCCTTGGCCGAATCCGGAGGGCTATCTTGCCGGGCTTCGACCGTGGGGTAGTAACGCCATACGCCGGCTTGAACATGCAAAAGACGTTCAGGGTCGAACTTCTCAAAAAACGGGCCGATGCGGCTCGTGGTTGTGGCATCGAAGGGATTCATTGGATTCGCGCTGAAGCCGATCGGGTTGCCGTTTCCGTCGTCGACGCCGCCCAACCAAAACGCCAACGAGGTCTCGGGCCGCTGATGCTGGCCTACACTGGTCCAAAGGCTACTAATGGTCGTTGCGTCGCATCGAGGAAAGGCCTTGCGAATATGCCGACGGAACAATGCTTCGTTCTGAGTAGCGTTTCCTGCAAAGTCGGGCGGGTATTCCCCGAACCGTTCCTTGTAGGCCTGCAGCGCCATTTCCAGTTCCTTCAGTTCGATCGCGTGCGTCGACTTGCGCACGGTCGACCGGACCCGCAGCGCGGCGGCGGTGACCAATCCGGCGAGGATACCGATGATTACCACAACGGTAAGCAATTCAATCAGCGTGAATGCGTGACGGCTTCGCCTTGAGCGATGAACGAAAAGCATGAGCGTTTCTCCTACCTGTTGGCGTGAGCGTGCCCTTCCGGCCCGCGCCGCAGGCGGCCGAACGGCCACCCGAACGCCTTCATTGTCGCCGATTGCAGCCGCCGATGCAAGAGGGCGCCCTTCCGTTTCCAGGTCCAAACGTTCTCTCAGCCCCCAACCCATGGGGCCCCGCGGACGGCTACTCCACTCTAGGTCGACCCTCCGAGTCGACACCCTCCCCACTGTAGGTCGACTCTCCGAGTCGACATACCCGCCCCCCTGCGATGCGGTGCGCAACCATTCACGGGTCGGGGTCGCGTGGAACAGGGAAAGTGCTACGTCTTACCGGGGGTTTCCTCCGCCGTCTGCTCGGCGCTGCCTTGCTCGTGCAGCCATTGGCGGATTTGCCCGGCTACGTCGAGCAGACGCAGGTCGGCGGCCTGGCTTTGGTCGACCGACGTTTCCAGCATGACTTTGACCATGGCGGGCCAGGTATCGCGGCCGGCCAGCGCAAATCGGGCCTTGCCCAGGTCGTACCGGTTGAGCACCGTACGCTCGCCCAACTGGTACCAGAAGAGCACCTTGACCCGTCGCCCCTCGCGCTGCCAGGTCGACACTTCGACGTCGATGTCGGGCAGCCCTTCAACCGGAAGGGACCGCGTTTCCACGTCGCGTTGCTCCCAGCCGGCCGCGCGGTAGCAGCGGGACGGCAAGTGGACGACGATGGCCTCGTCGAAGTCTTTGAACAGCGCCGTGTGCGCGGTCACCGCAGCGCCTTCCCGGTTGTTGAACACCCGGTCGGCCACCACGTCGGCCCCAATGCGCCGGAACAGCCGTTCGTCCAGTTCCGAAACCTCGCCGGTCCAGCCTTGCAAGTCGACCGGCAACTCTTCGAGGTTCCAGTCGGGCAGCGCGACATCCGGGGGCTGGAGCATCGCGCGCACCTGGTAGTGAAGCAGTTGCACCAGGACGACAACGCCGACCACGATGGCCAGACGGAGCGGGGTACCGAGGCGAACAGACATGGTCAAACTCCGAATACAGTGAGGCAAGCCTGGTTTCGGGCCGGGCGTCGAGCCCCGACCGTTTCTTTCATTCTCAGTTCTTCCGCTTCCGGCTGCAAACCGGTTGGCCGAACGACCGGGTTCTGCCCAACGAAGCGGACGGCACGACGGAGCGTGCCTGCTACTTTGCCGTGGTTTGCAACTTGAACTGAACGAGCCCTATTCTTCTTTTCCTGCCGTCGAGGGGTCGGGGGTCTGCGGGCTTTCTTTTTCGCTCTTCCCGTTGGTGCGGGCGCCTCCTTGCATTTCGGACAGCCCCATGACCAGCGACGCGGCGGCCGGCGCATGCGATGCCCGACCCGTGCCGCGCGACCGACCCTGCTGGCCGACGGTTGCCAGCGGCCGGGCGTCGGGTGGTTCCACCACCAGGTGCGAAATAATCCACAACTCCACCGAGAGCATGGCGATGCCGACCGGCATCATCATCAGCCCGGCAAAGTCATGCATCACCTGATGGGCCAACTCGACGCTTACCAAATCGTGCAGCACGGCGGTGACTGTAATACGCAACACGTTCGCCGCGACGGCAATGGGTACGGCGCTGAGGACGACCACGACCTTCTCCCACCACGGCTGACGCAGCAGGAAGGCCGCGCCAATGCAGACGGCGAAAAACAGCATGAGCATCCGCAGTCCGCTGCATGCCTCTTCCACGCCGAGCGGACCTTCCGTCAGGTGGATGATATTGCCCTGGGCCGTGGCCGGAATGCCGAGCGTCTGGATGATGAACACGCTGCTGATCGTGCCGATGCGTTGCAGCGGATCGCGCAGCATGCTGGCGATTCCTTCCGGCAACGGGACCATGAACACCAGAAATGCGATGGCCGGCCACGACCAGTGCAGCGCCCGCCAACCGCCTACAAACAAAACCGCGCCCGCCAGAAACGGGATGATGGACACTCGCACCGGACTGGCGAAGGGGAAGTAGGTACTGGCCAATACGAAGACGCCGAAGACGCCCAGGAAGGCGAGTCCCCACGCGCTTCCCTGCCGCGGCCAGGGGGTGATCATGTGCCGGCGCGCCCAAAGCAGCACGACGGCGAACACGGGCACGAAGAACCCGTGGCCGTAGTCGGCTTCGGTCCACCAGACGTGGGCCAGGCGGCCGAGGGTGGGGCCGTAGACCCAAAGGAAGGCGGCGGCGACCGCCGCCCAGCCGAGCAGGACGACCGGCCGCACGCCCAGCATCGGGTTCTCGTTGCGCACTTGAGCTTGGTCCATGGTTCGACGCTTTCGGGAGTTGCAGATTAGTTTCGGCCGTGCGGCGCTTGGCCAACCCCGGCAACCGTTCCTGCGGCCGGCCCGTGGAAACGGCGTGTTCCGGCCTCGCGGAGAGTTCGTTTGCGCCGGACAGGTTGCTTTCCTGCCTTATGGCCGCCGCGGCTCAGGCCACGGCTTCGGGATGGTACTGCAGGCTGTCTTCGTAGTAGTACGGATTCCACCCGGAGCCGATCACGACCGTTTCGACGTGCTTGGCGCCGAACGCAGCCAGGATTTCGCAGGCGGCCTGCATTTTCGGGGCACTGCTGTGGTCGCGCATCACGGAGAGGACCACAAGGTCGACGTGCTGGCTGACGAACCGGGTGTCGGCCACGGGGAGGATCGGGCTGCTGTCGATCACGACGAAGTCGTAATCGCTGCGCAGTTCGCGCAGCACGTGCTCGGCAGCGCCGTTGGTGAGCGAGGCCATGGCGGCGCGGTCCCATCGTCCGGCGGGCATGAACCCCAGCCGGTGGCCTGCCTCTTTCACCGCATCGGACAACTCACACTCGCTACGGAGGATTTCGCTCACCCCCGGCTCGACCCCAAGCCCGAATACCTGGTGCAGCGTCGGCCGGCGCAGGTCGAAGTCGACCAGGACGGTCCGGTGGCCGTTCCGCGCGAGGCTCATGGCCAACTGGGTGGCGAGGGTAGTCTTTCCTTCGCCGCTGATGGAACTGGTCACCAGGACGGTCCGCGTGTCCTGCGTGTTGGCCTTGCGGAGGAGCCGGGCCATGATGCCGTCCACCGCTTCGGTCAGCCGGGTCTGCCATTCCTGGTGCCGCCGCGACGGCGAGTTCGAGTGCGCGATCACGCGGTTCGGGATGACGGGCACCGAGCCGAGCACGGTCAGCCCCAGCCCCTTCGAAACCTCCTCGGCCTCGTTGATGCGCCGGCCGCGCGTGTCCCACCAAGCGACGCACAAAAGCGGCAGGCCGAACGCGAACGCACCGGCCAGAACGGCCAACGGCACGCGGCGGTTGGGGTCCGGACTGATCGGTTCGCGGGCTGCCATCAGTTCGGTGACGCGGGGCTCGGAGTCGACCTCGATGCGGAGCTTCTCGCGCTCCGAGGCGATTTCGCCGAGAATCCGCTCCATGTTCTCGATGTTGACCCGCATCATCTCAACGTCGATGTTGCTGGTGCCGAGGCGTTCCGCGTCCTCACGAACCCGCTCCACCTCGGCCGTGACGACCTTTTCATGCTCCTCGAGGGTCCGGATGGCGCTTTGGAGCCTGCTGAGATATCCCTCGACCGAGGCCCGGCGCTGGAACGCCAACTTCTCGCGAAGCTGGTCCTGCAGTTCATCGTATCGCTCTTCGAGCATGGCCAAGTCGCGCTGGCGGCGATCAAGGTGATGTTGCGCGGCGCCGGGCACCACCGCTCCCCGCTCGTACTCGTACATCTTCTGGATGTAGGCGACCTGGTTGGCGACCTCCTGCAGTTCGGGGTCCTCTTCCTCGTATCGGGCCAGCATGGTGTCCGAAACGTCCGCCTCGGCAAGTTGTTCCAGGGTTTCCTCTTGGGCCGCCAGTTCGCTGCGGATGCGCAGCAGTTCGAACTGAATGCGCATCTGCTGTTGACGGAGCGCCGCATATTCTTCCAGCGTGCGCTGAGCCTTGAACGGGAGCGACTCGCCGTCGACGGTTCCCGTTTCGCCCGCCTGCGCACGCAGTTCGGTGCGCGCGGTGCGCAGTTCGGTTTCCTTCTCAGCGAATAAGCGTTCCAACTCGTTCAACCGTCGCCGGCCTTGTTGCTGCTCGACGGAAACCACTTCCCGCAGGTAGGCATTCACCACTGCCAGCACAAGCTGCGTGACCTCCTGCGGGTCCTTGCCGGAAAGGCTGATTCGCATAATCTGGCTTCCGCCGGGAAAGGCGACGCGAAGGTTGTTCTGGAGCCAACGGATCGGGTCTTCCCGTTTCTCTTCCAATTCGCGGATGGTTTTGAGCTGGGCGACGGCCGGGTCGCGCAGGGCCGCGTAGATGACGAACGGGCTGCGAATAAGCTGTTCTTGCGTGTTGCGGTAGAGGCCGAAGTCGCCCTTTCCGCCCGGGCCCGTCGGATCGAAAATGATGCGTTGCACCTGCGACGAAACCTGCAGGTAGTGCTCGGCCGTGTAGGTCACCGGAACGAGGTACCAGACCAGGGGGGCAACGATCGTCACGGCCACCAACGCCAGGCCGAAGGCCAACACCGACCGACGACGCAAGGCGTGCAGGTACGGCTTGATCATGGTGATGGGGTCTTGCGAGACGGGGGCGGCATGAGTCAGCGGCGCTGCCGCGTAGCCGTTGCCTTGAACTTCGGCCAGGGCCGAGTGCCGGACCGTGATCGGGAAGTCATCCGGGGAGGGATGCGAATGCTTGGGGTCTGCTGTCATCGTGGATCGTCCCAAATGTGGGTGCTGCGAAGTGATGCGACGGCTTGCCCGGCGGGCGGGGATGGCGGACGGCTATCGTGTTTTCGAACCGTCGGGCTTCCTTCCCGGAACCGGGGGCGGAGGCGTTTCGGGCGGCGGATGGCGGTTCCGCCCAAGTCGGGAAAAGGGGGTGCGTTTGCCTCGCCCACGTTTCAGTTTGATTGCCGCGATGGACGAAGTCAAGGCGCAGCCGCAATGGCAAATCCGGCCACTATGCGGGCCCTGCCGGCCGGAACCTGTTTCCGGCCTATCGTTCGGCCCCCTTGCCCGAGTGTGAATCCCCCGCACGCTGTGTCGCGCCCTCTTCTATTCACAGTCGCGCAATTCGAGAAAAAAGTCAAGGGGCGCGTTTCGGCAGGAGGGCGGCCGGGCTACAAAATGGGCCCTGATCCGGGCGGTCGGTCCGGCCGGGCAGAGGCTCCCGAACAGGTCGAATGCCCCAATTGGGCGAATTGGCGAAGCCGCGGGGGCTCGTCCCCCTTGCCAGTGCCCTGGTGAGGCCGGGGTCGGTCGTCGGCCCTTTCCAAACGCCCGCGCCAGGGGCAAGCTATCCCCCTGTTTTGTCCAGAGCTTGGCAGGCGTCGGCGGTCTTTCCTTTTCGCCGACGGTCGCTTCCGTTCTGCCCGAAATCCGCCTGGCGGTTGGCCAGCCACCACAACAACAGCAAGGCGGCGCCGTAGAAGAACAGTCCGAACCCTTCGTGGATCAGTGCGTAGGGCAGGGGACAATGGGTGGCCGCCAGGCTGATGCTCACAATGCGCAAGGCGTTGAACAGGACGGCGGAAGGCAGAGCGAACAGAAAGAGAGACACCTTGGCGTACCATGGAATCCGGTAGTGGAAACCGAGGATGGCCGCGACCAAGAGCGACGAGCTGATCAGCCCGAACCCGTTGCACTCGGAGGCAACGAGGAACGCGCGACCTTTGACCCCGAGCACGAGTTCCGGAGGGCTGCCCGGCTGGAGGAGCACCGCCACGTCGAAACCAAGGTATTCGAGGAAATCGGCGCTGTATTTCGCACTGATCGCCCGGAGCGGCCAGTCGAGCCACGGCGCTGCCCCGGCCAGGATGCCCAGCAACAGGATTCCCGCGACGGCCGGCAGCAGCGCGCGCACGCCCGCTGGCCCGAACAGGAAGGCCGAAATGCCGGCAAACGCCAGGCAGAACGACAGCAGGGCGATCGGCAGCGCCGCGCCGGGCAACCACCGAACCAGGTACAAGCTGCCGAGTCCTGCGGCGATCAACACAATCCCCAGCGTATTGCCTTCGGGCCTAAATTGTCCGGAAAGGATGGCTCGCCGCAAGCTGATGAGCAGCGCGAACAGGACGATCAGACCCCCGTTGTGCAACTGCTCGAACGAAAGGGTCGCGCGGCCAAGCCACAATAGCAAGGGGGCGTACATCGAGGCCAACAGCAATCCCAGGCCGACCACGATGAGCAGGTTGACCGCGCTGCCCGATCCGCCGGGCGTTCGGCTATCTCCGTTCTCTCCCAAATTGCCTCCTCTGCGGGCAACGTCACCGCCGCATTTTTTTTGAGCTATTCGCAGGCAGAAACAGGAGTCTTACGGCCCCGGTTCGCCGGACGGTTTGCAACGTTCAGTCTAACGCGCCTCGCGTACAAGCCGCTCAATGGCTGCAGCGATTTCTGCCCGGCGTGCGTGGATCGGCTCCGGGCTGGTGGTGAAGGTGGTCATGTCGGCGGTGATTTCCGGCGGCACTTCGAGCAGCCACTCGTAGCGGGCCCGCTCGTCGGCCGGCCGGCCCTCGCCATGCTTGGCCAGCAGCGTGCGCAGCAGGTGCAGCATTTCGTAGTCTTCGACACCCTCGCGGAGCATCTCCAGGCGGATGCTCGACACGGGCGGATCCAGCACCGGCCCCTCGCCGGCGATTTCGGGCGTCGCTGCGCTGAGCGGCGGGTAGACGAACCGGCCGTCGCCGTTGCCCCACGGGCGCTTTTCACCTTTGGGCGTACTGTAACCCGAACGCCAGCCCATTGGGTCCTCGTAGGGGTTTTGCGGATTATCCGGGTACGCGGCGCTGGAAGTCCAGTAGTTGGCCGACCAGACGAGCGTCCCCTCGATGTCGCGCTGCCACGTCTGCCAGTGCCACACGCGCAGTTCGGTGGCCGGATGGTCGATGAACAGCGTGCAATAGGGTGCCTTCGGGCCGGTGCACACGTACCACCAGAACCGCTCGCCGCGGCCGCGCGCCTCCGCGGCTTCTTCCGGATCGTAGGCGTGGCTGACCGGGCACCAGATGTCGACCGTGCCGGCCAGCACATTGTCGGCCGGCTGCTCGGTGAGCATTCGCGGCAAGTCGGGCGCGTACCGCTTCAGCCGCTTCATTCCATCGGCCACAAACTCGTAATCTTTCGGAGCAGGCTCATCGAACCAGTAGACGTACGCCATCTCGAGCCAGCCCTTCTCGTGCAGGTGCGATTCGAATTGCCCGACATAATCGGCGAACGTCGCCTCGTATTGGCGAGTTCCCGCCCGGTAGGGACCGATGGACGGATCGACGCGCGAGTGAAACGTTCCCCCGCCCATCCCCTGAACGCGCAGCCGGAAATTAGTGAAGTGGTGTTTCTCAATCACGCGGGCGAATTCGCGGTCGAACGCTTCGAAATCGAGTTCAGCCCGCGGCGGATCGGCGTCCGGCCGGAAGTCCACGCGAATGGGGTCCATCGGTGTCGGATCGTACGGGCTGAGCCGGCTGCGCGACATGAGCGCCAGGTACTCCTCCCAAACCGCCCGGCGGTCGGCCTCGGTTTCCAGGCGGTGGTAGCGGACGATGTTGCCGAAGTTCAGCCCGAATGCCGTTTCCAGCTTGTTGCATTGCGGCAGGGCGAAGTCCCACACGCGCAGGCGGAGCGGCACTTCGGCCGAGAAGCCCTCGGCCCGCAACGTGACGGTTCCGGTGTACTCGCCCGCCGCGGCCTCCTCCGGCACGTGCACGAGCACCCAAATGGGCTGGTTCTGTCCCGCCGGCACATCGATCGGTTCGTCCAGCGGCGGTAGGGCGTCGGGCCACCAGTCGCGAACGCCGGTGTGGTCGGTGGGCGTGTCGACGTAGTGGTAGTACACCCGCAGCAGCTCGATATTACCCGCGTCGATGACCGCGCCTTCGGGGCCGGCCAGCGGCCCGGCTTCGGCCGAAAGGCCCACAAGCGGCCGCTCCTCCGCCTTGACCACAAGCTGCACGGCCTCGTAGTCGTTCTTCGCAGCGGCAAGCTCTGCCGCGCGGGCGTGCCGGGTGGGCACTGCCCGCTGTCGGGGAATCTTGTGTCCCGCCCGGCACCACCAGACCGCCGCCGCGTTGGTATCATCGAGCAGGGCGCCGTAATCGGTGCGGTAGTAGTCGGGCACTTCGATGTCGACCCCAGCTTCCCACGGTTGCAGGTCGCCCGCTGTGAGCGTCAAGTGCAAACGACTCTCGCCTGCAGGCAGCGAAGGCAGCGGCACGTGGAACTCGGCGGGGCGCCCCCCGTCGAGCTGCACGCCGGCCGGAACCGGGGCCGTCCGACGCCCGTCGGGATGTTCTATTTCGACGTTCAGGGTCGCGGACACATCGCCTTGCCCGGCTTGATGCCCCTCGATGCGCAACGACTGCGGACCGGACCCGCCGGCCGACTCCAGGGTGATTCGGTCCATCTGCAGGTCGCTTGACGGCTTGAGCACCTCGGCGAAAAGGGTCTGCCCGACCAACTCGGGCGCGGGGCTGTCCAGTTCGGCCGTGAACTCCAGGTGATCGACCTGCAAGGTGCTCGGCTCGTCGGGCGTGCGCAGCCGCAGATAGAGCTTCTTGGCGGGAAGCAGCGCCTCGGGGACGACCGCCTCGGCCGCGCCCAGGTCGGCCTGCTCGGTGAGCACGTGCCAGTTTTCGCCGTCGCGGCTAACGTCCAACACGACGCGACCTCCCTGGTAATAGCACACGCCGAACCGTACTTGGGCGGTTCGAAGCGTGGTTTCCGGCAGCGCGAACTGGTACACCACCTCCTGGCCGCGGCCGAACGTCCAGCGGTTGCTGTTGAAGCCCGCCGTGGCCCGGTGCAGCGTGCGGTGATAGTTGCTCCCCTCGTGCCGGAACCGGGTTTGGAAGCGGTACACCCCTTCACGGATCGATTCGTCCTCGCCCAGAACCCATTCGCCCGTCTGCACGTGCACGGGCAACACGGGCAATAAGCGGGCGGACCGGACCTGGATCGCGCCGTCGACGTGCCACTGCCCGATCCGCACGCCGGAGTGGCCGCCGTGGCTGGGCACCTGGAACACATGGCCGTAGGTTTGCCATGCGTCGGTCGGGCGATGGTCGCGATTGGCGAAACTCGGGCCGCTCGTCATGCAGCCGTCGCCGCCGCCGGCCCGCCGCGCCACGCACTCGAGCCGGTACAGCGCCCCGGGCCGCAATTCGACCGGACAGTGCCAGGCGCTGCTCTCGCGCCCGTTGCCGGAAGCTTCCAGGACGCTGCGGTCGAGCCATCGGCCCCGGCCCTGAAGCGTCCAGCCGGCCGGGGCTTCGTTTCCCTCGGTAAACGACGGGTTGGGCAGGAGTTGCTGTGCGGCGGCCGACCCGGTAACCATGGCGAGGGCGGCGAATACGGTGAGCGACGTTCGAATGTTCCATCGCATGAGGCGGGCTCCTGGGTGGTGGGGAAACCGTCATGGTACCGGCAACCTTCCCGCGGCGTCAACTTCGCGGCTGCACGAACGCGGGCCGTCCGGGGCGACATCCGCTACCGAAACGTGCCCGAGGCCATGGTCGGCTCCTACTTCTCCACATTCCACGGTGGCAATTCGGCCGAGTGGGGCCCGCAACGCGATAGCTTCGTCCGATTCGACGCCTTTCGCATCGGCATGAGCCTCCGCGCCGTCGTCGGCCCGGCCGCGAAGTAACATTCCGTGGGGTAAGCTTCCAGCTTGTCCCACGGGGCCTACGCACGGCCTATTGCCCAACGCGCCAGGCGGTCGCGGGGCAGGTCGGGCGCAAGAAGGGGCTCGTGCCGGCCGAGGGCACCAAGCACGCCTTCGGCGGCCAAATAACCGCTGCGGACCGCGCTTTCCATGGTCGCCGGCCAGCCGGTCGCCGTCCAATCGCCGGCGAAGAACAGACCCTCGACCGAAGAAACCTGAGCCGGCCGGTACGGCTCAATGCCCGGTAGCGGCGAAAAGACGGCCGACGGATGCGTTGCGGCCCGGGCTCGGAGCAGCTTCGCCGTCGCTGCCGCCGGAAAGGCAGCGGCCAACTCGGCCTGAACGCGGCCGATCAATGCCTCGCGGTCGAGTTCCGCCACCGAATGCGAGGCGCTGATGACCACTTCGCACCTCTGCTCCCGTTCGCCCAACGCGTCGGTAAACAGCCACTGGCTCAACCGGCCCGGCAGCACGGCGTGCGGCAGCGGGGTGATCGGCCGATCGTATGCCAGGTGGACACTTGTGATGGGCGCCGCTTCGAACCGGGCGAGGGGAGCCATTTCGGGAAGCCGCGCCAGCAGGGCCGCCGGAAGCAGGCTCCGTACTTTGTGCCACGGCACGGCCAACACCAGAAAGTCGAACTCCGTACGGCTGCCGCCGTCGAGCACGACGCCCGCAGCACGCTCCCCGGCAAGCAGCGCATGGTCGACGTGAACGCCGAGGCGCAACGCAACGCCGCACTTCGCAAGCCAGTCGCCGCCGCGACGGTGGAACAACTCGTGCAGCGACTCGGCGGGCAGATACATCGAGTGCGCTCCGCGCGAGGCCATCATGCCGTCGGTGAACACCTTTCGGGCGATGGGAACCGCAATGCGGTCGAGCGATTCGCTCAACGCACTGACCAGCACAGTCTTCCAGAACAGTTCAATGGCCCGGTCGGACTGACCGTGCCATCGGAGCCACGTCGCCATGGTGTGCTCGCGCTCATTCGGCGGGAGACGACGGGCGAGTTGAGCCAGGGCCCGGCCGATCGCAATCCGGTCGTCCATCGAGAGCAAACGCAACCGCCACAGGGCGGGCGCCAAGTGCAGCGGAGCCGGCAGCCATCGGCTGGGCGTGAAGCGATATCGCCGCCCGTCGGGCCCGATGAAGTTGAGCATATCGTGCTTTGTGAATGCGTCGGCGCCGTCCAGGCGCCGGCAGAAGTCGGCCAGGTTCGTGCAGCAGCCGAGCGAAGCATGCCGGCAATGGTCGATCCAAACGCTCCATTCCGGCTCGTAAAACGAGCTGGCGCGGCCGCCCAGATTCTTGCGGCGTTCGAACAGTTCGACCCGGCAGCCGCGCGCCGCCAGCGCGCCGGCGGCGGCCATGCCGGCCAGCCCACCGCCGATAACGCCGACGATCGGGTTTGTTTGGATTTCAGGCATAGGGTAGGCGGGTGGGCAACGGTGGGGAAAACGGGACAGTGGTTCATGCCGCTTCGGGGCAACTGGGATGATGAAAAGTCTGCCTCAGGAACGACTCAACAACCCTTTCGACCTTGTTGGGGAGCCGGGTGGCTCAGAGACACAATAGCAACAGGAGAGAACAGAGGCAACGGAGCGGTCGTCTCGGTTATCTCTGTTGGCTCCTGTTCAGTCCATCCCTGCCGATGCGTCCCCCGTGCCATCGAAGTTACTTCTGAGCGGCCCGGTAGCGCAGCCAATGGAAGGCAAGGCGCGCTTTTGTCAATACACCCAGGCGGACTCGTCCGTGGAGCACAGCCTCGGGCCGACGCGCAATCGCATCGAGCAACGTCCGGTATCGGTCCATCATGACGCCGCACACGCGTTGGCCGTTGGGTTCGAGCCACGGGAGAATTTGCTTGCCCTCGTCGTAGTAGCGCCGGGCCCGTACGATCTGCCCCGTCATGAATCGATGGAATCGGGCGTCGGCCACGCCCGCGCGCAGATCGGCCTCCGTGTAGCCGTGCTGCCTCAGTTCGGCTTGCGGCAAGTACACGCGGTTCCGGGCGAGGTCCTCGCGTACGTCGCGGAGGATGTTCGTAAGCTGCATCGCGATGCCGCACTTCTCGGCCGGCGGGAATACCTCGGCGCCGCGGAAGCCCCAGATACGCACACACGCCAGTCCGACCGACGACGCCACGCGCCGGCAGTATTCCGCCAACTCGTCGAAGGTTTCATACCGGTTGTGGTCGAGGTCCATGGCTGCCCCGTCGAGCATCGCTTCGATATGCTCCGGCGGAATCGAGAACCGCTCGACGGTATCGGCCAGCGCGGGGAGGACGGCAACCGAGGCAAGGGGAACGTCACTCCCAACCTTCTCTGGAACGCCTATGCCGGTCGGCTCGCGGCATCTACCCAGGGCCTCCTCCACCGCGTGACGCCAGCCGGCAAGGAGCATCCGGCGCTGTTCGCGCGGGCCGGGGCCGTCGACGATGTCGTCGGTGAGGCGGGCGAAGGCGTACAAGGCATCCATTGCGCGGCGCCTGGCGCCGGAGAGCAGCAGGAACCCGGCGTAGAAACTCGACTTTGCGCGTCGGCTGATTTGTCGACAGGCGGCGTAGCTGGCCTCCACGGTCTTGGCGGCGTCGTTCATGCTCCGTCCTCACCGGCCGCGCCGCGGGGCAGGGTCCACCAGCAGCGGGCGGCCAGGCGCAGCTTGTCGACGCGCGAAAGCCGCGGGCGCTCGGTCCAAACATCGTACTGCTGCCGGCGAATCGCCTCGGCCACGGCCAGCCCTCCGTGTACGAAGAGCGATACTTGCAGGCGCAACTCGCGCGGCATGCGGGGCACCAGGTCGGCCCCCTGCCGCAAGAGCCCCTCGGCCTGCTCGACCTCGGCGGCCATCAGTCGGCGGAAGGCCCCATTGACGCGCCGTGCGGCGAAATCGGCTTCCCCATAACCGAAACGACGACAGTCGAATTGCGGCAGGTAGATGCGGCCGCGTTCGAAGTCCTGGCCCACGTCCTGCCAGAAGTTCACAAGCTGCAGGCCCGTGCACACGCGGTCGGCAAGTCGCACCCGGTCGGGTACGGCACATCCGCCCAAGTGGAGCACCAGCCGGCCCACCGGATTGGCCGAATAGCGGCAATAGCCCAGCAAGTCGTCGAAGGTCTCGTATCGGGTAATCCGCTGGTCCTGGCGGAAGGCCACTAATAGGTCGACGAGCGGGTCGATGGGCAGGTCGAAGCGGCGAACGGTTTCGGCCAGGGCGACGAACACCGGATGCCGGACCTCGCCGGCGTAGCACGCACGCAGTTCGCGCTCCCACCAGTCCAACAACGCGAGGCTTTGCCTCGGGCTTTCCGACTCGTCGGCCAGATCGTCGGCCCAGCGGCAATAGGCGTACAAATTGGCCACGTGCTGCCGTAGCCGTCGGGGGAGCAGCAGATGCCCGACGGTGAAGTTCTCGTAATGGGTCCGGGCCAGCCGGAGGCAGTACCGCCGCGCCGCCGCCGGCGCAACCGGCAACTCGGTGCCCTGGGGGCCGAAACGTGCTAAATCGACGGCAGACATGGGCAGCTTCCCGGCATGGGCCGGAACGCTTCACGGGAGGCCTTCTCGGGGTACGCCCGTGGGCGAACAGGCGACTCGGAGAGTCGCCCTACTGTAGCAGGACTCTCCGAGTCGTGAAGAATCGTAGCACGACGCTCCTAGCCGTGAATGGTTGCGTCAGTCGTTCACATAGGTTTCGAGGAACCGGGCAAGGCGGTGGAAGTCGCTGCCGGGCTCGATGTACCGAACGACGGTTACCAGGGTTTCCGGATCGACCAACTGGTTGAACGGCACGTAGTTGAGGTCCAGTTGCCCGGAGATGGACACCATCACGCCGTCGAGGCGTTTCTCGACCAGGGCCCGGTACGCACCGACGCCCAACTGGCTGCCGAGCATGACGTCGAAGGCCTGTGGTCGGGCGCAGCGGCTCTCGTAGCCGAGTTGCAGGCCGGTGATTTTCTTTTCCTTGCCGGTTTGCCGGTGGTATTCGTCGGCCACGGATTTGGAGAAGAGCTTGCTGAGGTTCAACTGCGAGATGGCGATGTGTCCGTGCTCGTCGCGCGGCACGCCCTCGATGTGCTTGTGCGGCAGGAGTTCCGCCAGCCCCTCGGCCAGCACGATGACGCCGTACGGCTTGCCCTCGGCTTCCTCGCGCACCCGCATGGTGGCCACGATGCGTTTGACAACCTCTTGGAAGTCCATCACGCGGCGGATTGTGGTTTTGCCGGTCTTCGGGTCGGTCACTTCCTCGCCCGACTCGAACTTGCCTGTGATGTCTTCTACGCTGATGACCAGGCTGGCCTCGCCGGCAATGGCCGCGCCGTAGGAAAGCCAACCGGCGCTGCGGCCCATCGTTTCGGCCATGAAGTAGCTGCGGTTCGCCTCCGAGTCGGCCAGGAGGTTGCGAATTTCTTCGGCCAGGAATTCGACCGCAGTGAAGTAGCCGAACGTGAAGTCGATGCCCATGTAGTCGTTGTCGATCGTTTTGGGCAGGTGGACGACGGGAATGCGGGGGCTGCCCTCCGGGAGCGAGTCCTGGAAGAGTCGGAACTTGTTGGCCGTCTTCAGCGTATCGTCGCCGCCGATGGAAATGAGTGCGTCGACGCCGAGGGACCGCAACGCGTCGTACGTGGTGCGAAGAAGGGCCGAACGCTCGGGGTCGCGCAGGTGGTCGGGATCGGAAACCTGCTTGCCCGGGTTGGTCCGGGCGGTGCCGATCATGATGCCGGGCTTGTTGCGGGTGCGCTTCAGGAAGGTGTGGTCGATGCGGGCGTAGTCGCGGCCCTCGCGCAGGGCGTAATCCGGACCGTATTTCACGAGCCCCGAATACCCGTACAACACCCCCACAACCTCGATGTTGTTCCGCAGGAACGAGCAGGCTGCCGTCGAAATGACGGCGTTGGCCGCGGGGGCGGGCCCGCCGGCGAACAGGATGGCGACGCGGCGGATGTTCGATTCCATTTGAGGGGGGCGAGACAGCGTTGTGCTCATAAACGTCTCCTGGTTTGGTTGAATGCTATTTCATCGGGAACCACTCGTCGTGGGCGGCGCGGCCGCGATGGTCGGCAGCCCCAACGCCGAAGTCCCGTCCTCCGTCGTCGGCCCATTACAGCCAAGTTCGCTCGATAAACGTGGTATCGACTTGCGACTCGACGAAGGCCGCGTGGTCGATGATCTCCCGCAAGATCGGTTTCGTGGTTTGAATGCCCTCGATCGTCAATTCGTCGAGTGCCCGTTTCATGCACGCGATGGCCTCGCCGCGGCTTGGTTGGTAGACGATCAGTTTGCCGATCATCGAGTCGTAGTGCGGGGACACCACATAGCCCGCGTGCGTGTGCGAATCGAACCGCACACCGAACCCGCCGGGCACGATCATGCGGCGAATTTCCCCCGGGCTGGAGCGGAAACTCTTTGCGGGATCCTCCGCATTGATGCGGCATTCGATGGCCGTGCCCCGTTGCTCAATGCGATCCTGCGCGAACTCGGGCGGCAGCGGTTCGCCGGAGGCCACCCGGATTTGGGCCTTGATCAGGTCCAGGCCGGTCACAAACTCGGTAACCGGGTGCTCGACCTGGATGCGAGCGTTTACCTCGATGAAGTAGAAGTTGCCGCTGCGGTCGACGACGAACTCGACGGTTGCCGCGTTGTGGTAGTTGGCCGCCCGGATGAGTTGCACCGCCGCGTTGCACATGGCGTTGCGCGTTTCCTGGTTCAGGTTGGGGGCGGGGCTCTCCTCGATCAGCTTCTGGTGCCGGCGCTGCATCGTGCAATCGCGTTCCCACAGGTGGACCACGTTGCCGTGCATGTCGGCAATTACCTGGACCTCGACATGGCGCGGGTGCTCGATATACTTTTCCAGATAGATGTCGGGGTTGCCGAATGCGGCCTGGGCCTCCGTTTGCGCCTGCTGAATGGCCGAACGCAGGGCCAAGTCGTTCACCGCCACCCGCATCCCCTTGCCGCCCCCGCCGGCCGACGCCTTCACCAGCACCGGAAAGCCGATTTCGTGGGCCAGCTTGACGGCTTCCCCCTCACTTTCGATGAGCCCCTCACTCCCGGGGACCGTCGGCACGCCGTTCTCGTGGGCGAGTTGGCGCGCGGCGTTCTTGTCGCCCAGCATGGCCATCGACTCCGACGAGGGGCCGATGAACTCGATGTGGCAGCTCCGGCATACGTCGGCGAAGTGGGCGTTCTCGGACAGGAAGCCGTAGCCCGGGTGGATCGCCTGCACGTTGCCTACCTCGGCCGCGCTGATGACGCGGTCGATTTTCAGGTAACTGTCGGTCGCCCGCGCCGGGCCGATGCAATACGCTTCATCGGCCAGGTCGAGGTAGGCGGCGCCCCGGTCGGCCTCGCTGAAAACGGCCACCGTTTCCACGCCCAACTCGCGGCAGGCGCGGATGATCCGCAGGGCAATCTCGCCTCGGTTGGCAATTAAGATGCGTTTGAACATGACACGCTTGGAGTGGTCGGTTTTGGGAACGGGCCATGGCGGCCCCGGCGGGGCATGCCTCGCCGCGCCGCCGGACATCATCCTCGGGGGTCCACCTTGAACAGGGGCTGGTTGAACTCGACCGTCTCGCCGTTCTCGACGAGCACCGCCACGATCTTCCCGTTCACCTCGGCGGGAATCTGGTTGAACACCTTCATCGCCTCGACGGTGCAGACGGTCGTTTCCGGGCCCACGTGGTCGCCCACCTTCACGTACGGCGGCGATTCCGGATCGGGCGCCGTGTAAAACGTGCCGACCATCGGGCTGCAAATGAGCACGACGTTCGCGTCGGCGGCAGGAGCTTCCTCCGGCTTGGCGGCGGCTTCCGCTGCCGGCGGCGCGGCCGCGGGCGGAGGCGCCGCCAAGCCTGCCGCGGGAGCGATGACGGGGCCGGCTCGCCGGAGCTGGATGCGGGTCTCGCCCTGTTGGATCTCGAGTTCCGTGAGGTCGTGCTCCTTCATGAGCACCACTAGGCGACGCACCCTGCGCACGTCGAAGACGTCTTGATTCGGCAAGGAACCGGCCATGCCCTATCTCCCAATTTGATGGTTCAACGCGGTCGGCTGCAAGCGCGGGGAACGTTCCCCTCCTTGACGGCCTTCCCGGACGGTTTATGCGTGGTTCGCGCGGCGTCTCGCGGACTAGCCGACGATCACTTCCTCCAACTCTTTGGCCACGGTGGTGAGCACCTCGCAGCCGTTTCGGGTAACAAGTACGTCGTCCTCAATGCGTACCCCGCCCCAGCCGGGGAGGTACACGCCGGGCTCAACGGTCACCACCATGCCGGGCTTGAGCACCGTCTCGGAGGTCGCGCCCAGTCTCGGGGCCTCGTGGACGTCGAGACCAATGCCGTGCCCTAGTCCGTGGTTGAAGCGGCGGCCGAAGCCGGCGTCGGCAATGACGCCGCGAGCCACGGCATCGACCTCTTGGGCGGTGGCCCCGGGGCGAATGGCCTCGATGGCCCGCGTTTGGGCCTCAAGCACCGCCGAATACACCCGTCGCAGTTTGGCCGATAGCTTGCCGTGGATCACTACGCGTGTCAAGTCACTCACATACAAATCGTCGCGGGCTCCCCAGTCGATCAAGACAAAACCGTCTTCTCCCATCTGCCGGCTGGTGGGCGGGGCATGCGGCAGCGCGGAACGCGAGCCGACAGCCACGATGGGGGGAAAGGACGCGCATTCCGCCCCCATGCGGCGCATGGTGTGGTCCAGCTCATCGGCTACGTCCTTCTCCGTCTTTTCGGGGGCAAGGCCTTCGCATACGGCGGCGAAGGCCTTCTCGGCACATTCGACCGCCCGCCGAATTCGCCGGATCTCGTCGCGGTCTTTTCGCAGTCGCAACTCAGCCACCAAGCCCGTCGTACTCACAAATTCCAACTTTGGCAGCTTCTGCGAAAGCTTGTCGCGGAAGCCGACGGTCATCGAATCGGCTTCGACTGCCAGTTTGGCCAAGCCCGATCGCCGCACGAGCCGCGACGTCGCATCGAGCATCTTGACGCTCGGGCCGCGAATGTCGACATCGAGGTCGGGGCACTCTTCGCTCAACTGGGTGGTGTATCGTCCGTCGCTCAGCAGGGTTTGGCCGTCGTTGCGTACCAGCAGGTAGCTGTCGTCGCCGGTGAAACCGGTCAGGTACGTGACGTTGCGGAAATCGGTCACCAACAGCGCATCGGCTCCGGCACGTTTCAGGGCACGTCGCAGCTTATCGCGTCGGGTTTCGAATTGACTCATCGCGGGGCTCCCAAGGCAGGTGGAACGGGGCATTAGAGCATCCCGGCCGAATAAAGGCAAGTATGGTCGAAACGGACTTCAACCGGTATACTCTCCTGATATGAACCACGACACACTACGACAGTTGGCCCAAGCGCTGGTGGCGGGCGAGTTGCCTGCCGATGCATTTCTTCGTCAGATTGCTCCGTTGGGCATCGGCGATACGGGCGACACCCAGGTCGACCTCGACCGGGACCGGCGCTGCGGCTTCCCCGAGGTCGTCTTCGGCCAAGGCAAGCCGGTGGAGGCTATCGAACGCATTTTCCAGACCTTGCTGGAGCACGGGACCGACATATTCGCCACGCGTATTTCGGCCGAGAAGGCGCACCGGCTCGTTGCGGCGTTTCCCGCCGGCAGCTACAACCCCGTGGCACGGACGTTTCGAATGGCCTCGCCGGTTTCCGAGGCTCCGTGCCGGGTGGGGGGACGGGTCACACTCGTGACCGCCGGCACCAGCGACCTGCCCGTGGCCGAAGAGGCCCGCGAAACGCTCCTGTGGACCGGGGCGGAACTGCGCGTGGTGCAGGACGTGGGTGTGGCGGGTCCCCACCGGTTGCGGACGCATCTCGATCAGCTTGCCGAGGCCGACGCCGTGGTCGTTGTGGCGGGTATGGAGGGCGCTCTGCCCAGCGTTGTCGGCGGGTATGTTCCGTGCCCCGTGGTGGCCGTCCCGACCAGCGTCGGATACGGAGCGAGTTTCGGCGGCCTGGCGGCCCTGTTGGGCATGCTCAATAGTTGCGCCTCGAACGTGACGGTCGTCAACATCGACGCCGGCTTCAAGGGCGGCTACGTGGCAGGCCTGATCGCTCGAAACGCCGCCTTGGCTCGCGCCGGGGCCGGGAAAGGGCAAGCACGCTGAAGCGCGAACTCCAACGGGAGGGAACTTCAGCAGGCGTGGACTTCAGCACTCGTGAGCATGAACATGAGCGAATCGGACGGAACTCCGCTGCCGCAACTCGCCCCTCGCGATGCAAACTCGCACAAGGGTACTTTCGGCACCGTGCTGGTCGTGGGTGGTTCGCGGGGAATGACCGGGGCGCCGGCGCTGACCGGCATGGCGGCGTTGCGGGGCGGGGCCGGTCTCGTACGCGTGGCCGTCCCGGAAGTGTGCCTGGACGCCGTGGCCGGCCACGAGCCCTGTTACACGACCTTTCCGCTGCCTTGCGACTCGGCCGGCCGTCTGAGTCCGGCCGCAGCCGAGCGGATCCTGGAGCAGGCCGCCGCGGCGTCGGTCGTAGCGCTGGGGCCCGGCCTGGGCCGTTCCGAGGACCTTTGCCGACTCGTGGCAAGGCTCTACCAGGAAGTGCCTCAGCCGATGGTGGTCGACGCCGACGGACTGAACGCACTGGCCGAACAGCCGGGAGTTCAGGCACAACCCGGCGGCCCGCGAATCCTCACTCCGCACCCCGGCGAGTTTGCCCGATGGACCGGGCGGAAGACGCCTGCAGAGCACCGCGCCGCCGCTGCCGGAGAGTTGGCCACCCGGTGCAGCGCCGTTGTGGTGCTGAAAGGGCACGAGACGCTGGTGACGGATGGCGACCGGCACGCCGTGAACGCCACCGGCAACCCGGGCATGGCCACCGGCGGCACCGGCGACATTCTAACCGGGCTGATCGCCGCGTTGTGGTGCCAGGACCTTGCCGCCTACGACGCCGCCCGGCTGGGCGCGTATCTGCACGGGCTGGCCGGCGACCTGGCGGCCGAGGAGTTGGGGCAGGTGTGCCTCGTTGCCCGCGACCTGCTCGACTTCCTGTCCGACGCGTTCGAACTGCACGAGGTCGGAGACGGTTGACATGTCCATCTACCGCATTCTAGCCGATTTCATCGTCGTCGTGCATTTCGCCTACGTGGCATTTGTGGTGTGCGGATTGATCGCTATTCTGCTGGGCATTTGGCGCGGCTGGGCCTGGGTGCGGAACTTCTGGTTTCGGACGATTCACCTGCTTGCGATCGGTATTGTGGCGGTCCAGGCCATTTTCGGAATCCTCTGCCCGCTGACCGTGTGGGAGTACGAACTTCGCGTCGCGGCCGGCGACGAAGGACAGGCGGGCACGTTCGTCGGCCGACTGGTTCACGCGATGCTCTTCTTCGAATTGCCGCCCTGGGTGTTCACGCTCGGTTACGTGCTGTTTGGGTGCGCCGTTCTCTTGGCATTTGTCCTGGCGCCACCCCGCCGACCGCGAAGGTTCGGCGGGACCCAGCGGTCTTGAACCGGTGCAAACCACACACTATCCACGGCGCTACCTCGTGGGAGCTATTCGGTTCCAGCCCGATTTCTCGCCTTGCCGGGCCCTCAGGAAACGGGTAGCATAGCCGGGTGTGGCCCTCTTCCATGCACGTGAGTCGATGGGCAAATTGGGGAGCCGATACTTAGCCCGTTGGGCGCCTGTCAGTAAAGGGCTTGGATGCGTGTACAGCCGCGTCGCCCGCCTCGGCGGGAAACGCGGATCACACAACCCGGGCTCGAGGTTGCCCCCTTTGGTTTTAACGGGCTCCCATAAACAGCCATCACCACGGCATTACGGCGGAGGGCCGCGCTTTTGCGCGGAGCGCAAAAGAACGGGGGGCGGGAAAACGGGACGGGTCCAATTTGTGCGAAGCACCCGCAGGGCCGTTCCGGCAGAATTGGACCTGTCCCGTCTTCCCCTGCGCTCCCGTGAAACGCCGATTTAGCGAAAGTGCGCGGCCAGGAATTCGGCCGGTGTCAGAATGGGTAGATCAGCGCGGGGGAAATGCCCCGGATTGCGACTCACCAAGGATTCCGCGCCTGCATGCAATGCGCTGAAGTACTGAATGGCGTCTTCGAAGTCCGCCATTCCGGCATCCATCGCCTGGTGCAGCACCTGAGCATCGCAAGGCACCGGATGGAACGTGTTTCGGAGCAGTTGCATGGCGCGGTCGGCGGCGAGCCGGTTGCGCAGTCGCCGTACAATGTAGTAGATGTTCGAGAAACTCAACACCGAAACCAAACCAGAAATCTTGCCGTGCTCGGCCAACGTCCAGACCCTTGCAGAATCGTCGTAGAACGGTTCTCGCTTTGCAAGCACATCCAACAGAACGTTGGTGTCGATGAAGACGTTCATCGGCGCAACCCTTGCTTCTCAAGCAGCGCATCCTCCAGGACGGCTCGCTCCGACTCGTCCGCCGGCATGGCAATCAGGCCGGTGGCGTTGCGGGTTATCGGACCCAGCGGGCGCTTGGTTTCCTCCCGGACGGCCAATGCTCGGATGAAGCGTTCAAACATCGACGATACACTGGTGCCGTTTCGCCGGGCCAGCTCGCGCGCTTGTCGAATCACCTCGGGCGTCGCACTCAATGTAAGCTTCTTCATTGATTCACCTCGGCCAGGCAATGTAATGCACGTATTCCCAGAAGAATAGTATACGTGCAAATGATGATTCCGGCAACCCGGCGAAACCGGGCGACTCCCAACCGAAGTGCCCTTGCGAGCAAAGTCCCATGCCCCAAGAATACCCCCTTCCCGAAGAACTCGCCGCCAAACGCGACCGGCTCATCGAATTGCTGCGCAGCTACGGCAGTTGCGCCGTCGGCTTCTCCGGCGGGCTCGACAGCAGCGTACTCGCCAAGGCGGCGGCCGTGGCGCTGGGCGAGAAGGCCGTCGCCGTCACGGCGGTCGGGGCCAGTATTGCGTCGGGCGAACTCGATGAGGCGGGCGAAGTAGCTCGGCAAATCGGCATCCGCCACGAGCTGGTCGAGTCGCACGAGATCGACGATCCCGGCTACCGCCGCAACGAGGCCGATCGATGCTACTTCTGCAAAAGCGCGCTGGCCGAGGAGATTCGCGCCACGGCCGAACGGCTCGGCTTGAACGTCATTCTCGACGGCCGGAATCGCGACGACCTGGGCGACCATCGGCCCGGCATTCGGGCAGCGAATGAAAAGAACATGCGAGGCCCACTGGCCGAGTGCGAATTGACCAAAGACGAACTACGACAGCTTGCCCGGCACTGGAACCTGCCCATTTGGGATAAACCGGCCACACCTTGCCTGAGCAGCCGTATCGCCTATGGCGAAGAAGTGACCGAAGAGCGGCTTCGGATGGTCGACCGCGCAGAGCGGTTCTTGCGGGAACTGGGTTTCCGTCCGTTCCGGGTAAGGTATCACCGCGGCGACATGGCGCGCATCGAAGTGCCGGCCGACGAACTGTCTCGATTCCTCGATGACTCGCTTCGGCGGCGCGTTGTGGAGCATCTAAAGTCGGCCGGCTTCAAATACGTGGCGCTCGATCTTGAGGGATTTCGCAGCGGCAGCATGAATGTGACCCTGCCGGTGGAAAGCCTGGAGATTTCCAGGAAGGAATGATCGCCGCTTACAAGTTCATCAGCAGCAGGATGCCGAGAATCGCCACGACCACCAGGCCGGTACCGATACTTACCCAAAGCCACACCGGCTGCTGGTTGCGCCGCGTCTTGTAGGCCTCGACCTGCTCGGGAGTAACCGCCGCACGGGCGCGAATGCGGGCGACGAGCGGATCCTCGTTTGCTTGGAAGACGAATTCGCCGGGAGAGACGGGGTCCGGCGTCTTCGCTTCACCCAAGGCGCCCAGCAGGTTTAAGTCGGAACTGCTGGCGGCCCGCCGGGCTCGGGGGCGAGGCGTTCGGCCGCGCACCGCGGTGGGGCCAAGGTTCTCGGCGGTGTCCTGCGTTGCCAGGGGAGCGCGCCGCAAGGGGGGCTTGCCGCCGGAGGAATCGCCCGATCGTGCCGAACGCTTTGGAGGCACAGCGCGTCGGGCGCGGGTGGGCGCGCCGCTGGCCGGCTGGATGGCCGACCGCCGCGCGCCGGCGCCGACGAGCCTGGGCGAGGAGCTGCCGGCGGCGGAGCCGCTGCCGCTGCCTGAACCGCTGCCCCCACCCAAAGGGTGGCCGTGCGAAACGAGCCAGTCGGCCAAAGCAGCGGCCACCTCGTGCATCGAGCCGTACCGCTGGCCCGGCCGCTTGGCCATCATCTTATCGCAAATGCTGACCAGGTCCTCGGGCACATTGGGCCGGTCGTTGCGAATGGGCGGCGGCGGCTGTTTCTGATGGGCCATCAGCCGCTGCGGAAGCGTGCCGTCGGGGAACGGAGGGTGGCCGGTCAGGAGGAAGTACAGCGAGCAGCCGAGGCTGTAGATGTCGGCCCGGCCGTCGACGCCGTGGCTGTCGAGCGCTTGCTCCGGGGCCAGGTAGTCGGCCGTTCCCAGCACGTTCTCGTCGTACTGGACGGTAAGCGACGCCCGGTCCTCGCCGGTGAATCGGGCCAACCCAAGATCGAGCACCTTGACAACGTTCTTCCGGTCGACCAGCAGGTTGGCCGGTTTGACGTCGCGGTGGATGAGTCTTGCGTCATGGGCGTGCGCGAGGCCTTCGGCGCCCTGGCGGATGTAGTCGGCCGCGTCGGCGAAACTGAGCGGCCCGTCGTCGCGAACGATGGCCTGCAGGTCGCGCCCTCGGACGTACTCCATCACCAGGAAATGGACGTTGCCGTCGTTGTCCACGTCGTACGCGCGGACGATGTTCCGGTGATCGAGCGCGGCGGCGGCTTGGGCCTCGAGGTGGAACCGCTTCAGGTATGAAGTGTCCTCGACGCGCTTGGTCGGCAACACCTTGATGGCCACGCGCCGCTGCATGAGCACATGCTCGGCCAGGTACACGCTGCTCATTCCGCCCGTGCCCAGGTGGTCCAGCAGCTTGTACCGCTTCAGGAAGAATCCCTTATGGCGGCCTTCCAGGAGCTTTTCGGCCTGCCAGCGGGTAACCAGGCCCTGGGCCATCAGGCATTCGGCCAGAAGCTCGGCGTCGGTGGGCAACTGACCGCCGCCCTCGCTTCGCACCTGATCGAGAGCAAGGTCGAGTTGATCCTTCTCGATCAGGCCGCTGCGATAGAGCAGGTCGACAAACGTATCAACTTCGGGCTTGGGCATGCTGAGAACTCGAGGAGCTTATCGAAGGGACGAGGTACCCGAAACGGACACTCGGCCTCACGGCATCGACAGATAAGCCCGGATGCGGCTCTTGCCGGCAACCCATTGGCGCCGATCCATCGCGACCAATTCCCATACTGTCCATAATATCACACGATAGGCCGTCAGACCAGCGTATTCTACCCGGTTCGCATCCGTGCGGCACCCCGGGGGGTGGAATCCTTGGGCTGCTTCCGGAGCCCTGGTGCTTGCCGAGGGGCGGGCTGCCTGTTATCCTGCGCAGCTTGCTTCCGGGCAACCGGTGCGGTTGCCCTCGATTTTCCTACACTTACCCGCCTTGGCGGGGGTGGGTCATGGACACCAAAACGGGGCCTCACTATCCCGATCTCGACGCGTTTCGGGCGATGGCGCGCGATGCCGACCTGATCCCAGTTTACCGACGGCTGACGAGCGACGCGCTCAGTCCGGTTACCGCATTCCACCGCATCGACGCCGGCCGGTGCGCCTGCCTGTTCGAAAGCGTCGTTGGCGGCGAGAAGGTCGGCCGGTACAGTTTCCTGGCCACCGAGCCCTTTTTTGAGATCGAGGCGTACGGCGATCGGGTAACGACGAACGCGTACACGGGAGTGTCTGCGGGAGGCGTGCCCACGCTCGTCACCCGGCAGCAGCAGTGCGATAACCCGCTGGAGGAGGTGCGACGGCAGATCGAGGCGGTGCGAACGGTCCATCTGCCCGAATTGCCGCCGTTTTGCGGCGGGGCCGTCGGGTACGCCGGATACGACACGGTGCGTTACTGCGAACAGCTTCCCGACGCGCCGTCCGACGACCGCCAGGTGCCCGATCTGGCGTTCGCCTTCTACGACCAGATGGTCGTGTTCGACAACGTGACCAAGTCGATCGTGGTGATCGTGCTCGCCCGCATGGACCGGTACGGCGGCGATGCGGCGTCGGCATACACCGACGCCTGCCGGCGGATCGACCGTCTCGTCGAGCAGCTTTCCACGCCGCACAGCGACATCGAGCCGGTCGACATCCGCTTCGGCGGCGACCCGACCATCCCGTACCGATCGAACTTCACGCAGGCCGACTTCGAGCGCGCCGTGGGAAAGTGCGTGGAGTACATCCGTGCAGGCGACATCTTCCAGGTGGTCATCAGCCAGCGTCTGACGGTGCCCATTCGCAGCCACCCGTTCCAAATTTACCGCATGCTGCGAGTGATCAACCCGAGTCCGTTCATGTTCTACCTGCGGACGCCCAGCGTTACGTTGGTGGGCAGTTCACCGGAGATCATGGTTCGCGTGGTCGACGGCAAGGTGATTACCCGCCCGCTGGCCGGCACCCGGCGCCGTGGCGAAACGGAAGAGGACGACCGCCGGCTGGCCGCTGAGTTGCTGGCCGATCCGAAAGAGCGGGCCGAGCACGTCATGCTGGTCGATCTGGGCCGGAACGACGTCGGCCGCGTCGCGCAGTACCGCACCGTCGAACTGAGCGACGTGATGACCATCGAACGATACAGCCATGTGATGCATATCACGTCGAACGTGAGCGGCCAACTGCGGCCCGACTGCTCCGCCTTCGACGCCTTGCAGGCGTGTCTGCCGGCGGGCACCGTGTCGGGTGCGCCGAAGGTTCGCGCCATGCAGATTATCGACGAGATCGAGCCGCACCGCCGCGGGCCCTACGCCGGCGCGGTCGGCTATCTCGACTTCGCCGGCAACATGGACACGTGCATCGCACTGCGGACTATCGTCGTGCAGGACGATCAGGCGTACGTGCAGGCCGGGGCCGGAATCGTGGCCGACAGCGTACCCGTTAACGAATGGAACGAAACCCTCAATAAAGCCCGCGGGCTGCTCAAGGCCATTGAACTGGCCGAAGAGACCGGCGGCTAGCCACCATGAAGATCGACGCCATCGACATTTACCACGTCGCCTTCCCGCTGAAGAAGCCCTTCAAGCTGCGGGAGAGGTCCGCTGACCGGCTCGAAACCGTGCTGGTGCGGCTGCGCAGCGGCGATTCGGCCGGCTGGGGCGAAGCGAGTCCCGGCGCGGCGCCCCTGTTTGGCGGCGAGTTCGCCGCGGGCGCGTTTGCCGCCATCCGCGATTGGTTCGCCCCGCGGCTGGCCGGCACCGCGGTCGACTCGGGCGAAGACGTGCAGAAGCGGCTGGAGGCGTTCCGGGGCAACTCCTTCGCCAAGGGAGCGCTCGACGTCGCCTGGTGGGACCTCCGCGCCCGGCAGCAGGGGCAACCGCTTTGGAAGTCGCTGGGGGGAACCCGCGAAGCGGTCGAGGTGGGACCCGTATTCGACGAAATGGAGTCGGTCGACGAGTTCTTCGACCTGATTCGCCAGGCAGTCGACGCCGGTTTCGCCCGGGTGAAGCTCATGTTCCGCCCCGGCTGGGACGTGCGCATGATCGACGCGGTACGCAAGGAATTCCCCGTGCTTCCCCTTCACGTCGACGTGGAGGCCGGGCTGCACCTGGGGCACATGGACATGCTGTGCCGGCTCGACGATTTCGACCTGGCCATGGTCGAGCAGCCCCTCCCCGCCGACGACCTCGTCGGGCACGCCATGGTCCAGGAGGCCGTTCGCACGCCCATCTGCCTCGACGAAAGCATCACCAGCGTTGCCCAGGCCGAAATGGCACTGGAACTGAAGAGCTGTGGCTACATCAACCTGAAGCCCGACCGAGTGGGCGGCCTGACGCCGGCCGTGGCCATCGGCGACGCGGCCGCGGCGCAATCGGTCGGCTGCTGGGTGGGCGCCATGCCGCAAACGGGTCTGGGTACCCGCGCGGGGCTGGCCTTGGCCTCCAAGCCCCATTGCACCTACCCGGCCGACTGGCTGCCGCTGGACGACTACCTCGACGCCGACCTGGTCGAGCGGCTCGTGCCCGCGCGCGACGAAAACGACGGCGTGCTGCGCGTTCCCCTTTGGGCCGAACCCGGCTTGGGCGTCGTGCCCGACGAAGAACGCCTCGCGCAGTTTACCATTGCCCGGGCAACCCTGCCGGCGGAGTAGTGATTACTGAGTACTGAGTACCGAGTACTGAGTACTGAGTACTGAGTGCTGAGTGCTGGGTACTGGGTACTGGTAACCGGCGACTGGAGCCCTACGCCTGCCATCGGACGCATTGCCAAGGAAAGACCATGATCTGCGTGATTGCTAGCATCGAACTGAACGAGGGCTGCCGGGAGGAGTTCCTGGCGATCTTCCGCGAACTGGTGCCCAAGGTGCTGGCCGAAGACGGGTGTTTGGAGTACGCGCCCATGGTCGACCTGTCGACCGAGTTGCCCGGCCAGCCGCCGGTCGAGGAGAATGTGGTCACGGTGGTCGAAAAATGGGCGAGCCTCGAAGCCTTGGAAACGCACCTGCTGGCGCCGCACATGGGCCAGTTCCGCGAACAGACCCAGGCCATGCGCCGCAACGTCGCGCTTCGCGTGCTCACGTCAGAAATTTAGCTGGAACTTTGGCATCGCCACCAAGTAGCTCAGATCGAGGGTCCATCGCAGGATCATCTTAAGCGGCAGGGTGAACATGAGCAGCACGCCGGTAACGACCTCGACCAGGAACAGAAAGAAGCTGATCCCGCCCATGCACCACGTGAACCGCAGCCGGAGCGAATGTTTGGGCATGGCGACCGGGTGCAGATGCAGCACCAGGTTGGTCAGAATCACCGTCACCCGGTTCGGCCGATCGACCGGCGGCGCGTGGCGGAAGATACTCTTCCACCCCTGCGAACGGCGGATACGATCCCATCGCGGCATACGTGCTCACCGTCGAATAAAGGCCCACAGTTGTTGGAGTTCACGCTTCAGCGTGCCGGGAGGTCTCGCAGGATTCGAAACGCACGCTGAAGCGTGAACTCCAACGTTTCGTCTTCTATCGTTTTCCGCTACGTCAAGGGTTACCCCGGAATGTAGCTGGCCGGGTCGTCCCACTGGCCGAGTTCCTGATGAAACACACGGCTCCGGTCGACTTCGATTTGGCCGTCGTCGGCAAGGTGGATAGCGTATCGCGGAAGCGGGCGCGGGGCCGGGCCCTCGAAGTTGATGCCCGCCGGCGTAAAGCCGCTCCCGTGGCATGGGCACTTGAACTGCCGATCGCTCTCCTGCCACAGCGTGATGCAGCCCAGGTGGGTGCATACGGTCGACAAGGCAAACAGTTGCGGCTGCCCCTGGTATTCCGCGTGGAAGATCCACACGCCGTAGCGTTCCTTGTACCTTGGTTCGACGGTTCCGAGCGGATACCGGCCGGGCGGTCCCGCCCTGAACCGCTTGGCCGGCTCCGTGACGACGTTCGGCACCATGAACCGCGCCGTTGCGGCCGACCATAATCCCGCCACGAGGCTCAGCGCGGCGAACCCCAACCCCGGCGTCCAGCGGGCAATCCGGCTGAGAGCAGCCCGCCGGGCGCGCCGCGAAACGGCATACTCAGGAATCCGAAACACTACACCTCATCCTCGATGACGTACGGCGCCCGATAGGTGCGGCGGAACAGTTCCATTGCCGGTTCGTTGTCTACAATGTGCTCGGTTTCCGGATCGATCCGCAGCCGTTCGCCGCCCAGCCGGTAACTGATGTTTGCATAATGCGTCCAAAGCGCCGAAAGGTGGCCTTTCTCAATGTCGGCGTTGGGACGCTTCCGGCTGCGTACGGAGGCGACGAAGTCTTCCTTGTGGTCGGGATCGGGGAATCGACCGTACATGAAGTCGCGCACGACGGGTTCGCGGTCCTTCGGGCGGATGTAGAACTCCCATCCGCCACCGTGGCGGCCCACGTACATCACGCCCTCGGTGCCGTACAACTCGATCCGCGTGGCGTTCTGCGGCCAGTAGGGCAGCATGTCGCTGTCGCGCAGCACCCCGTCGGTCTTGAGCATGTACGGAGTGTAAAGAGTCAACTCGAAGCTCACCACCATGTTGTCGCACTCATAAATGGCGAACTGGGAGTCGGGCGTTTCGAGGGCGCCTTCCGACGCGTACCGCCCGCCCATGCTGCACACCTGCTTCGGGTACGTGACGCCGCACAGCCACCGGGCCAGGTCGATCTGGTGGCTGGCGTCGTTGGCAATGTCGCCTCCGGAATAGCGCCAGAAATGGTGCCAGCCACGATGCAGCGTTGCGTTGTATGCATGTTCGGGCGCAGGGCCGTTCCACATGTCCCAGTCGAGGCCCTCGGGTGGGTCGCTGTCGGGCACGGCCGGCCGGTTCCCCCAAAGCTTCTGGTTGTAGATGCGGCACATGTGGATGTTGCCCAGGCGCCCCTCTTCAATGAACCTCCGGGCGGCCATGTTGTACGGCGCGGAGCGGTTCTGGGTGCCAAGCTGGACCACACGGTCGTACTTCCGCGCGGCCTCGACCATTTTGCGACCCTCCCACGCGCTGTGGCTGGCCGGTTTCTCGACGTACACGTCCTTGCCCGCCTGGCATGCCCACACCGTCGACGGGGCGTGCCAATGGTCGGGCGTGGCCGAGATGATCGCGTCGACCGATGGGTCGTCGAGCGCTTCGCGGAAATCCTGGATCGGCTTCGGATCGGCGCCGCCCTGCGACGGGCCGAACCCTTCCGCCCGCGCGCCGGCTTTCTTCAAGTCGACGTCTGCAAAGTAGGCGTAGTGGCAGTCGCCCCGCTCGACGAAGCCGCGGGCCAGGTGGCTGCCGCGCCCGCCAATGCCCACCGCGGCGAGGATGAGTTTCTCGTTCGCCGGGGCGCCGCGGACCGACCGGGCCGTGTGCAGGATCGTCACCCCGGCGGCAAGGCTCAGCGTGGTCCGTTTCGACTGCTCCAGGAATTGACGGCGGCTCAGGTCGCGGTTCATCGCATCTCCTCCGGTGGGACTTGAGGCTGGGGTAGGGTAGCGTATTTCACCGCATTATGGCATGGAATACGCCGCCGTACAAGCGCCGCCCGGCGATCGTTGCCGCTGGACACCAAACGGAAACCTACCGCCCGCCCCAGTCGAGCACCATCGGGCGCGAGGGCTCGGCCGGTTGCGGCTTGGTCAGGTGGCTTTCGGGCGGGAAGGACGGATAGACGGCGCCCGCGCCCGGCTGGGCGGCTGAGGGCTGCTCCGGCGCTCGCGCAGGGCGCTGGCCCGCCGCGTACCAGCCGTCGGTCGAGTCCACCGGCCTCGACGGCTCGTTCGGCGGGTCCGAAGCCGACGGCCTCGGGTTGCTCGCCGCGCCGCCGGCCGCCGCCACGCTGCCCGGCGCATAGGACGGCTGGGGTACGTGATGAATCAGGTTCGGCTCCGGCCGTTCCCGCTGCTGGCTGACTGCGACGGCTTCCGCACTGGGTTGCACCTCGGGCTGCGACGCCGGCACGAGATCGGGGCAGCCCTGCTTGACCCACGCCAGCCATGTCTGCTGCAGCGCCCCGCTGTTCTCGACGCCGTAGTGGCGCTCGATGGCGGTACACCAGTCGTCCTTGTCCATGCCGTCGCCGATGAACTCGACGTACTTCCGCCGCCCGCCGATCTGGATGAGATACTCGGCCAACGAGTACGACTGCGCGTACAGCGGCATGATGTCGGACGGGTATTCGCGCATGGCGAACAACTGGTTGAAGGCGATGCCCCGGCCCGTGCGGAGGAACTGGAACAGCATGCGCCGGTGCTTGTTGCGTTCGCTCACGTGTTCGACGCTGGTGGCGGCCCCTTCGTCGGCCCAGCGGGGAATGGGCCGGCGGAAATGGCTTGCCAAAACCATGTGCGTGATTTCGTGCGGCAGGACGGAATCGAGAATCCGCTCGCGCGAGCCCTGAATGCTCATCCGCCAGCCGAATACCTCGCCCTGGTCGAAGTAGAAAGTGGTCGCGCCGCCGGCGCCCAACTGCGGGCCCACACGCACCGTAATGAGGCAGGGCTGCGCCCAGTTGGGCATCTCCTTGCCCAGCCACGAAACGGCCAGCTCGCGACGCTGCTGCTCGGCAGTCGAAGCGAACTCGCGGGCGAGTTGCGGGTCCTGCGTTTCGACGATGAAATTGGGCGCCCGAAATCGGGCGCCCATCGTGACGACAAGTGCCGCGACGATCAGCGCGGCACGCATTCCGCGAGCGTCCATGCTCTGTTCCTGCTTCCCGTGGTGAAGGAGGCCTGGGCCCAACCCCGTCCTTGAGGCCGGCTACGATGCCGAAGCGTGAAGCAAACGGCGGGCCAAACACTTGGCTACCCACCGCCACTCCGGCTCACACACCGTCCAATCGCACGCTCCGAAGGCGATTCCCGTCGACCGGCCCCAAGCAAATGTGGCGGCCGTCGCCCCGGTGCGTTTGTAACATTTGCAAAGATAACCTACCCGGCCCGACCCGCAAACCCCGGTTTCTGTTTTTTTGCGGAAACAGCAATGATAGCAGTGCAAGCAATGACTTGGCAATCACGCTTCTGTTGGGGCCCTTCTGTTTCCTGGTGCAAACCACGGCAAAGTAGCAGGCACGCTCCGTCGTGCCGTCCGCTTCATTGAACAAAGAATGGCGCTCGGCGAAAATGTTTTCCCGGTGCAGGTCCTTATGAAACAGCCGCTTATCTCCCTCCGGGCTGCCTAATCGCCACCGAGCGTTTGGCCAATCCCAGTTGGTTCTGTTAAACTGGACCCTAGGCTAGCAGTTGGGCTGTCGGCCTCGGCGAAGCGGGCGTGCCGTGCCTCCGCTGCAACTCGCTCGAAACGAAATCGTGGCGATTGACCTTGTTTCGGTGCAAACTGCGGCAAAGTAGCAGGCACGCTCCGTCGCGCCGTCCGCTTCATTGGGCAGAACGCCGCCGTTCAGCCAACTGATTCGCACCGAGAAACGGAAGTGCCCGAACTGCAATTTGTTCGGCAGTTCTCGCTCGGAGGGGGACAGTCCCCAGGTCGACCAATACGCAAGATCGTGAACTGTTTCACAAGGCGGCCCTGCCGCCCTGTGAACGGTTACGAGTGGGGACGCCAACACCGGCCGGGAGAAGAATAATGAAAACGACTATGGCATGTTGTATGGGAACGGTAGCCCTCACGGTGCTGGGCGGAACGCCGCGAATCGCGGGAGCGGTCGCGGAGCTTGCGCCAGGTGCAATTCTGGAGGCCGCGGGCTTTCGGGGGGGCGTGGTAGTCCACGCCGGCTGCGGCGATGGTCGTTTTACCGCGGGCTTGGGCAACGGCGACCGCTCCCTCGTTCACGGCCTCGACGCGTGTCCCGATCGGGTCGCGGAAGCACGCGCCTACCTGCGTCGTGAAGGGCTCGACAACCGCATCGCCGTTTCCCGGTGGAGAACGTCGAAACTCCCCTTCGCGGAGAACTTCGTCAACCTGCTGGTCGTCGAGGACCGCGACAAGGTTCCGATGAGCGAGGTGATGCGGGTACTGGCCCCCGGCGGCGTGGCGATGATCCGGCTCGAGGACGCCTGGCGAAAGACGGTCAAGCCCCGGCCGAAGGAGATGGGCGAGTGGACCCATTGGCTGCACGGCCCGGACGGCAACGCTGTGGCCGCCGACCGGATCGCCGGCCCGCCTCGGCGCTGGCAATGGATGGCCGGTCCGACGTGGTCGCGCTCGCACAACACGGTGCCCAGCGTGACGGCGCAGGTTTCGGCCGACGGGCGGCTGTTTTATATTGCCGACGAAGCGCCGGCGGGCATGGACGGTTCGGCGTCCGACCGGTGGATGCTCGTGGCGCGCGACGCGTTCAACGGTTCGCTCTTGTGGAAGCGGCCCATCGGCCCCTGGGGCTGGGAGGCGTGGAGCACGCAGTGGTCGTCTCGGTTCACCGTACCCACGCACATCCCGCACCGCCTGGTGGCGGCCGGCGATCGGGTGTACGTGACGCTGGGGTTCAACGCGCCGGTGTCGGAACTCGACGGGGCTACCGGCGAGGTGCTGCGCGTCCTGGAGGGAACCGACAACACCGACGAAATCCTGTTTCTCGACGGGAAGCTGATCCTGTCGCTTAACGCCGAGCCGCAGCGCCCCGGCCGGCCCGACGAAACGCCGGTCCGAAAGGCCGTGGCCATGATCGACGCCGCCTCGGGCGAGATGCTCTGGAAAACCGACGGCGATGGATATGTGGGCCTTCGGTCGAAAACCGGCTCGATGCAGCGGATCTCGCACCTCTCGATGGTCGCCGGCGACGGCCGGGTGTTTTTCGTCGATGGCGATGAACTCATCAGCCTCTCCTGCGACGACGGGCGGGAACTGTGGCGGTCGCCCCGCCCGCCGGTGCCCGAGAATACCATCCGCTACGATATCCGCATTACCGACATGTGTACGCTCGTCTATCACGACGGGCGGCTTTTCTTCGCGCAACTGAACCCCGACCGGGCGATCGACTGGCGTGAGATCCGCGGCAAGCTCCACGCATTCGATGCCCACACGGGCCGCCAGTTGTGGAGCCGCCTCTGCGCCTCCTGGGGCTGGGGGCACCCGGCCGACGTGTTCGTCGTCGGCGGGCGCGTTTGGGTGGCCGATTACCAGGAAGGCGATCGGAGGAATACCGGGGTGGGCACGGCGAACCGGCTGCTGGCGTCGGGTCAGTGGAGCGTCGATTCCCGCAGCGCCTTCTACGTGGGGCTGAACCCGGAATCGGGCGACGTCGAGCGTGAGGTTTCCGTGTTCGAGGCGTTCGCCGACGGGCACCACCACCGCTGCTACCGCAATAAGGCGACCGAGCGGTTCCTGATGACCAGTTACCGCGGTTTCGAGTTCATCGAGTGGAACACCGGCGACACGTCGCTGAACCACTGGGTGCGCGGCACGTGCCGCCTGGGCGGCTTCCCCTGCAACGGCCTGTTGTATGCCAACCCACATCCGTGTGCTTGCTACATCGAGTCGAAGCTCAACGGCATGGTGGCCCTCTCGCCCGACATGCCGAGCATGCAGGTGCAGCCTGCCGAAGAACGCCTGGTGAAGGGGCCGGCTTATGACGATGCGCGGCCGGCGCAAGATCGGGTATCTGCGGCGGCTGTGGGCGCTGATTGGCCCACCTTTCGCGGCAATCGGCAGCGAAGCGGCGCGACCCCGATGACGGTTCCTCCCGACGTTGCCCGGCTCTGGGACGTGCGGCTGGCCGAGGGGCCGCTCACCGGTTGCACGGCCGGCGGAGGGCTTGTGTTTACCACCGCGCCGGAAACCCGCGAGGTCATCGCCCTGCACCCCGACGACGGCCGCACGGCTTGGCGCGTCACGGTCGATGGAGGCGTCGATACCCCGCCTACCTACGACCGGGGGCGGCTGTTTTTCGGGTGCAGCCACGGCTGGGTGTATTGCTTGCGAGCGGCCGATGCGGCCGAGGTCTGGCGGTTTCGCGCCGCGCCCGACGAACGGCTCGTCGGAGCGTTCGGCCGTCTTGAGTCGGCCTGGCCGGTGCACGGGAGCCTCATCGTTCACAACGACCGGGTGTACGCGGCAGCCGGCCGGTCGTCGCATTTGGACGGCGGTATCTTCGCATCGGTGCTCGATGCCGACAGCGGGCGCATGATCGAGCAGCAGCGCGTCCTTTCCCAGCCCATCCACCGGACGGAGCTGACGGGCAACGAGAATCCTACCCAAGTGCTTCCCGGCGGCAATACCGGCGTTCTGCCCGATATCCTCGTTTGCGACGAAGACGAGGAGGCGGTCTACATGCGCTGGCACCGTTTATTCGGGTTCGGACCGGCTGCCCAGGAGGCCCCGATCAGGCCGCTGGGCCGGCTCGGGCTCCTGTACTCGCTGGGCGGTTTCCGCGACGACAGTCGCTTCACCCGCACGGCATGGTTCATCGGGGATCGGTCCTACGGCGACTACCTGGTTTTCGACGCCGAGCGGGCCTACGGGGTTCGTACCATGGCGCCCGGGCCGCAGCGGAATCGCGATCGGGTTTTCACACCCGGCAAGGAGGGGTACATCCTCTTCGCCGCCAATCGGAGCCGCCGGGCCGACGCCGGGAGTTGGTCGTTCCGGGTTCCCGTGCGCGTGAATGCGATGGTCCTGGCCGGCAGGCTCCTGTTCGCCGCCGGCACGCCGGACACGATCGAGTCGGACAACGGGTGGGCGGCCTACGATGGGCGGCGCGGCGGTGTGCTGCTGGTCGTCGATGCCGACACCGGCGATCTGCTACGACGCATGGATGTGGACGACGCGCCCGCCCACGATGGAATGGCAGCCTCGGGCGGTCGGTTGTACCTGGCTACGAGCGATGGCCGGCTCATGTGTTTCGGCCCTCCTTGAGCCTGCTTCAGCCCGACGATCGCTCGTCGGGCGAATCATGGACGGTGGAGGTCCAAAGCCGCTGGAAGCGGCGTTCTGCCACGGTACGTTAGCCCAAGAAACGGAAGAACCGCCAACAGTTGGTGCGGCTCGTCGCCCTGCCGTCCGCCGGCCGGGGAGCTATCTCGGCTCAGGCTTTTGCCGATAGATGGGCCGGTGCCGGTAGTAGGTTTGGAGCATCATGGCGGCCATGGCGGTGATGTAATGGCGGCCGCCGCGGTCGGCGCCGTGGTCGGCACCCTTGAAGAACCAGCTTCCGGCTTCATGGCCCCGCTTCTCTTGCGACTCGATCAGCCAGTCGCGCATCTGCCCGTTCCACTTCTTCCACACATCGCCTCCCCAATGGAAAGTCACCTGCGTGGCGTAGTGGTTGTAGTACATGTTTCCCTTGGTCGATACACCCCAGTCGGCGATTTGCTCGATCCCGCGCTGCAAGGCCGGGTTGTCGCGCTTCCAGCCCAGATGCATGCGGCACAGCAGCCCAATGGCCGTGGTGGCTTGCCCTTCGCCCGGTCCGGTGTAGCCGTACGCCGCACCGCCGTCGGCTTGAACGCCGTCGAGGAAGGAAGACGTCTTCTTCACGACCGCCGGCGGCACTTGCAGATACGCCATGTGCGCAGTCTTCAACGCCGTCACTTGCCAGCCGGTGACCGACGTATCGCCCGCTTGCCGCGGCATGTAGCGCCACCCGCCGCCCACCGGGTCCTGCGCGTAACAGATGTAGTTGACCACCGCCTGCGCGGGCCGCAGCAGGTCGCGATCCTGCGTCATGGCATAGGCCTCGGTCAGGGCGATGGCCGCCAGCCCGTGCGAGTACATCCGACCGCCGTTCTCACTCAGCGTGCCGCCCTCGTCGGTAATCTTCATGCTTTCAACGAGATAATGGAGACCCGAACGGACCGCCTTCCGGTAGCGGCCCGCGCGGTGTGTTTCGCCCGAACCGAGGAACGCCAGCAGGGCCAGGGCCGTGGCGGCATTCGAGGCGTCCTTCAAGCTGCCCGGGTTAGCGCACTTGCCTTGGCACTCGGGAGCCAGGGTATGGTCGAAGCTCCAACGGCCGTCGTCCAACTGATGGCCGGCGAACCACTTCAGTGCCGCGGCCACCGCGGCTTCGCTCGCCCGGCTGCCGCCGTGCCGGACCAGCCTCCGGCTGCGGAGCGGCTCCGACCGGCCGCTCATCGGCGTGGTGGCTTGGCACGTACCGGGCATCGCACCGCCCACCGACTCGTCGACCCGTGGCTCCTCGCCGTCGCCCGGTGCCGGGTCTTCCCCTGCACCGTCGGGCAGCAGGGCGAATGTTGCGGCAGGGGTTGGGGCGGTTGCGACAGAATCGTTCGCAGGGGACTGTCCCAATTTTCGCGGCACAAGGGACGATTTGCCCAATCGGGCACCCGCTGCCGCCGCGAAAATGGGACCGTCCCCCTCGCTTTTAGCCGAGAAAACAGTCCGCGTCGCGGAGCCATGAACAGTTACGGTTGCGACGTCCCGCGGGCCGCTTTCGGAAGCGGCCGCACTCCATTGCCCCAAACCGACCAGCAGGATCGTGCAGATTCCCTTACGATATTCCACCATAGCTTCGCCCCTCCGTTCTGGTATTGCGGCCGGCCCGAGCATTTCCCAATCTACCGCGC